>JAYVQB010000378.1:0-21596 GCA_043757085.1 Verrucomicrobiota bacterium | reverse complement strand
AGCGGCGGTTGAGCGTGGTGGAGGAGTTGGAGTCGGTGGTATCAGCCAACCTCCAGCGCGCCACGCGCCTCCGCCAGTCCATTTTGCAACGAGCATTCACAGGGCAGATTTAGCTGAAATTCTAATTTCGAGGCTTTTTTTGAGAGAAAGTCACAAACTATGCTTTGCATATTATTTTTATCCGCTATTCTTCCTCCATGCTAATTGAATTCAAAGTCTCCAACTTTAGATCCATCCGCGAGGAGCAGACTTTTAGTCTCGTGGCTGGCAATGCAGACAAAGAACTCAGTTCGTGTGTGATTGACCGCGAATTGCCCGGGCTTTCTGGGGTGCGATTTCTAAAAGGAGCGGCGATTTATGGGGCAAATGCTTCTGGTAAATCAAACGTCATTGAAGCCATCCGTTTCGTTACGGAGTTAGTAAGGCGTTCGGCAACGAAGATTCAGCCGGGTGACCCAACAGGGGCGCAGCCATTCAAATTGGATCGAGAGTCCGCATCCAAGCCATCTGAATTCGAAATCACTTTCGTTGCGGAGGGTGACCGATATGTATTTGGGTTCTCAATCAATGCGACTCGCGTGGTCGAGGAGTATCTGGTTGCGTATCCCAAAGGCGTGCCGCAGCGATGGTATCAACGAACCTTTAACGCCGCAAAAAACTCCTACGACTGGGCTAAACCTTCCACGGCGTTCAAGCAAGACAAGAGCTTGCAGGATAAAACGCGGGAGAACTCGCTTTTTCTTTCAGTTGGGCCTCAATTCAACCACGCGCAACTCACTCGGGTTTTTAATTGGTTCAAGAACAGCGTCCGTTTCATCCACTTAAGTGCAGACGCAATGCTTCACCCTGGTTTCACCGCCGATTTGGTAGTAGAGCCAACCCACCACGACCGCATCCTCAATTTGTTGAAGAGTGCCGACATTGGCGTAGCTGACGCACAAATTAAGGAAACCGAGGTTAGTCTGGACGAATTAAGGCAGAACATTCCTCCGGCAGTTTTAGCCCGCTTGGAAAAAGAGGGAAAGATGACCTCGCACAAGACGGTCGAAATCAAGCTTACCCACAAGGCAGACGGCATCGAACCGGTCGCCCTAGATTTTGAAGATGAGGAATCCGCTGGAACGCGACGGTTTTTCTCGTTGATAGGCCCTTGGACGGACATTTTGGACAATGGCTACACGGTGTTCGTCGATGAGATTGAAACCAGCCTTCATCCAATCCTCGTCAAGGAACTGTTGAAACTGCTTCTGTGCAGCAAAAATAATCCCAAGGGGGCGCAAGTTGTCTTCACCACACACAATCCAATTTTGCTGGATGGTTCGTTGATGCGGCGCGATCAGATTTGGTTCACAGAGAAATCACCTGCGGGAGCGACGCATCTTTATCCGCTCACGGATTATCAACCGCGCAAGGATGAGGCTTTGGCCAAGGGATACCTAGCTGGCCGCTACGGTGCGATTCCGTTCATGCCGGAAGGTTTGAAGCTATGAGCCGCAAACGTTCATTCGCAAGAGGTTCAGCGGCCTACCGCCGAGGGAAACCTCAATTCCAATCCTCCGGGAAGTCGTTCCTCATCGTTACGGAGGGGGAGAAAACCGAGCCGAACTACCTCAAGGCTTTGCGCAACCGGCTTCAACTGAACGCTGCGGAAGTTGAGATTCTCCACCCCGAAGGCACTGACCCCATCACCCTCACAAACAAGGCGATTGAACTGCGCGATGCACGCAAGAAGGAGGCAAAGAAGGGTTTTGCAATCGCTTACGACGAGGTATGGGCGGTTTTTGATCTCGAAAAGCCACACGACGAACGACGCAAACTCGCGGTCAAGGCAATGGCGATGAAAGAAGCTGCCGGAATTCGATTCGCGATTTCAGATCCTGCTTTTGAGTTTTGGCTGCTTTTGCACGAAGAATACACAACCAGTCCGTTTGCAGATTGCGATGCGGTTATTAAGCGGCTCGAAAAGCACTGGCTGGACTACTCCAAGGGACAATCACCGTCGGATGATTTTTTGGAGAAATTGCCTATCGCTGTTCAACGCGCTCAGCAATGTCGCCAACATCACAAGGATTGTGCTGGGGACGGAAATCCTTCGACCGAGGTTGACATTCTCGCGAAGACATTGAACTCGGCAACACGTTCGCATCGCCAGTTTAAGCTGGCTTGAAAACGGCGTTACCATGAGCAACCCCGCACCACAACTTGTCCAAAAACTTTGGAATTACTGCAACATTCTCCGCGATGACGGCCTGTCCTACGGCGATTATGTGGAGCAGTTGACCTTTCTGCTGTTCCTCAAGATGGCGGATGAGCAGTCGCGCCCGCCGTTCAACAAGCCCAGTGCCGTGCCCAAGGGCTACGACTGGCCCAGCTTAATGGCGAAGGATGGGGATGAACTGGAGACGCATTATCGCCACGTGCTTGAGACTTTAGGTAAGCGCACGGGCATGCTCGGCGTCATTTTCCGCAAGGCGCAGAATAAAATCCAAGACCCGGCCAAGCTGCGGCGCTTGATCGTTGATCTCATCGACAAGGAGCAGTGGTCGAGTCTCGCTGCCGATGTGAAAGGCGATGCCTACGAAGGACTGCTGCAAAAGAACGCCGAGGACGTGAAAGGAGGTGCGGGTCAATACTTCACCCCGCGTGCGCTCATCGCTGCCATCGTGGATGTAATGGCTCCGCAACCTGGACAGACCATCTGTGATCCGGCCTGCGGCACGGGCGGCTTCTTACTGGCGGCCCATGATTACCTGTCGAAACATCACCAGCTCGACCGTGAGCAGAAGAAGCTGCTCAAGAACGGCACGCTCTACGGCATCGAGTTGGTGGACAGCGTGACGCGCCTGTGTGCCATGAATCTTTTGCTGCACGGTATTGGCGGAGAATCGGACACTGACATGCCCGTGATCACCAAGGACGGTCTCGCCAGCAAGCACGGCGAATACAACATCGTGCTGGCCAATCCGCCCTTCGGCAAAAAGAGCAGCGTGACCATCGTCAACGACGCAGGCGAGCAGTCGAAGGAATCGCTCATCATCAATCGCGATGATTTCTGGGCGAGCACGAGCAACAAGCAGCTCAATTTCCTCCAGCACATTTTCACCATCCTCAAGCAGCACGGCCGCGCGGCGGTGGTCTTGCCCGACAACGTGCTGTTTGAATGCGGCGCGGGCGAAACGATCCGACGCGAACTGCTCAAGCAGGCGGACGTGCATACCTTGCTGCGTCTGCCCACCGGTATCTTCTACGCGCAAGGCGTGAAGGCGAACGTCTTGTTCTTTGACCGCAAACCCGCGCAGGAAAAGCCGTGGACGGAGAAGCTCTGGATTTACGACCTACGCACGAACAAACATTTCACGCTCAAGGAAAGCACCCTGAAGCGCACCGATCTGGATGAATTCGTCGCCTGCTATCATCCGAAGAACCGACACCAGCGCACCGAGAGCGAGCGTTTCAAGGGCTTCACTTACGAAGACTTGATCAAACGCGACAAGGTGAATCTCGACATCTTCTGGCTGAAAGACGAAGCCCTCGAAGACAGCGCCAATCTCCCCGCGCCAGAAATCATCGCCGCCGACATCACCGCCGACCTTGAAGCTGCGCTGGAGCAGTTCGCGACCATTGCCGAGGATTTGAAATAAGGCGGCATTATGATGTCAGTAAAACTGTCAGCAGCCAGTAATGAAAGAGTCCGCAAAAGTATTCAAAAATAGTGATTTAATTAACGTGCTTACCTAGTATAGGTAGTTCACAACAAGACTCTAATGCAGCCGATCCATACCTCAGGAGCCAATATTGTTCGCATCAGATTTCTTAGCGAAGAGATGGAGTGCATTTGTGCAGTGAATCTGCGAGTCTCGTCTTGATGAAGAAAATGGGATTGAATTCTACAGTCGCCTTTATGGGTGAATCGCCTTATATCAGGCCGGGCTTCATCATCATTGTTCTGAGCGTCATGATGTCGGTTTCGTTCGTCTTTGCTGAGACCAGGCCTCTTAAGAAGCCAGTGGTAAAAAAATCTGAAGATATACCGTCGGTGGTAAAAAAACCGCTGGTCAAAGATGAGGATGCGCCAGCGCCGAAGAAGGAATCGAACCCATCCACCAAGCCCAGTTCTGATGCCAAACAGAATGACAGCGGCAAGGATGTTTCAGCGCGTGCGCCCAATGTGGCCATCGCGACGGAAGACCTGCTTGAATTTCAAACGCAGCCGGCGGCAGTGAAAAAACTGATCGAAGCCGGAATGGAACTGGCGCGAAAAAATCTCACTTACACCTTTGGGTCTGCCGATCCGGCGAAGGGTGGAATGGATTGCTCGGGCTTCGTCTATTATATGCTGAAACAGCATGGCTTTACCCAAGTGCCGCGCGATTCCAGCGGGCAATACTCTTGGGTGCGGCGCGCTCGTGGATTCCGCGCGGTCATCAGTCGCAAGGCCGACAGCTTTGAGATGGATGAGTTGCTCCCGGGAGATTTGCTTTTCTGGACTGGCTCTTATGACACGAATCACGACCCGCCGATTTCGCATGTGATGATTTATATTGGGACGGAGAAATCGACGGGAGCCAAGGTGATGCTTGGATCGAGCGATGGTCGCACCTATCGCGGGCAGAAGCGCAACGGGGTCAGCGTCTTCGATTTTGTTATGCCGGGTGAATCCAAGGATGGTGGACTGCAAAGCACGTTCGTTGGCTATGGGCGCATTCCGGGGCTTCGTGAGTGAGACTAACTAAATGAGTTGAGATAGGAGTGGGCGAGGCAATTCATCATTGGGCATTTGATTACCAAACCTTCAAGGATTTCCTCGCTTGATTATGCGAGTCTCAATAAGACAGAACAGCCTGTTTGACATGTATGGGCAGCTTGAGTTACGGAGGGGAATGCTCGAATCGATCAAACACGAAGTCTGCGCGGCGAATCGCGCGCTGGAGTCCAGTGGATTGGTGAAACTGACCTGGGGCAATGTCAGCGGCATCGACCGCACCACTGGCCTCTGGTGCATCAAGCCCAGCGGGGTGCCTTATGCTGAACTGAATATTGAAGATCTAGTGGTGCTTGATCTCGAAGGCAGGATTATCTCTGGGACGCTCCGTCCGTCATCTGACACCAAGACGCATTTGCATCTTTATCGCGAGTTCTCTGAGATCGGTGGCATTACGCATACGCACTCGCCATACGCCACGATGTTCGCGCAGGCATCGCGTGAATTGCCCTGCTTTGGCACCACGCACGCGGATCATTTTTATGGAACTGTGCCCATTGCCCGTGCGCTGACCAAGGCTGAGATCGACGAGGACTATGAGCACAACACGGGCGTGGCCATCGTGGAGTGCTTTCGCAAGCTTGGATTGAAGCCGCTGGAAATGCCCGGCGTGCTCCAGGCGCATCACGCGCCCTTCACCTGGGGAAAGTCGGCGCAGGATTCACTTAACAATAGCATCGCACTAGAAATGTGCGCCCAGATGGCGCTGGGAACGCTGGCACTTCAACCGTTGCTCGCTGCTATTCCGCAGCACATTCTCGACAAGCATCACGCCCGCAAACATGGCTCGTCGGCGTATTACGGGCAGAAGTGAGTGGGTCAGATGTTTTTTCTGCGCCGGACAAAGACGAAACGCATCGCCATACCAAGCATCAGCAGGTTCGATACGGAGGGTTCGGGAACAACATTGTATCCGATGAGTTCCATCGCACGCAAATCGGCGAGGCTGACAACTTCAAAAAGTCCATTCGGAAGTGTTGGATCCATGATGCCGATGGGATTAAAGAATGGTGCATCGTCCTTCCAGTGCGACGCCTGATTACCATCTCCAAGGGGGAAGGCTCCCGTGGAAAGAGCGTAGTTGGAATTCACATCGGAGAATACGCTCTCCACCCCCGGCCTCAGTTCACGGGCGGAAGTCTGGAACTCGCCCGCCGTGGTTGGTTTGTTTGCTGTGGCGAACCTAAACAGATCGAGGGTGGTGAGATTATCAGATGTTATGGTTCCGGCAAAGTTAACGAAATCATCAACATCCGAGAGGAACCCGAGAATGTGACCCAACTCATGCGCGGCGGCTGTTTGAAAATCAACCTTGCCGGAGTCCACACCGTCGGCGCGGTTGTAGTCGAATGTGTATTTGGAATTGAAAGTGATGATGCCATCCGCGCGGACATCGCCGGAGCCGAGTAAGCCAAGAACTCTCTGATTGGCCCGCACGATGCCAAGGGTGCTGGTTTCGAGAGTTGTGCCAGAGG
Source organism: Verrucomicrobiota bacterium (assembly GCA_043757085.1). Classification (GTDB taxonomy): domain Bacteria; phylum Verrucomicrobiota; class Verrucomicrobiia; order Verrucomicrobiales; family Verrucomicrobiaceae; genus VFKE01. The sequence goes on along the minus strand of JAYVQB010000378.1, from coordinate 15,359 downwards.
GCATGTTGGCAGTCACAGTTCCTGTGGTGGGAAGATAGGCGAGAATCTCATTGCCGGGGCGCGTTGACCGCGCCGCCATGGCGTTTCTCACGGTTGTGAAATTAAGATTGATATCCGAATTATCCGTCGTGTAGCTGGTATAGCTTGAAGCCCCGATGGTGTTTGGATTGATGAAGGCATTACTGAGATTGGCATCAACATAAATCGTGACATTATTGGTGATCACTGAACTCCACTCCAATGCCGCCCGGTCAAATGCGGCGAGAGCGTCGTGATTGGCCGCGAGATCGGTTCCGGCATTGATCTGGATGGTGAGGGCGGAAACCTGGACGGGTAAAAGCGCCATCAAGATCGTCAGCGAGAAGACTATCGTGAAGCGTTTGATCGCAGGCATTGTTTTAATTGGTGGCATTAACTTGGTATCGTTGGACGGATTTTACTGGATTTACGCGCGCAGTCCATCATTTGCTCTTGTCCAATTCCGCGAAGGCGGCCTTCACATTCTCCACAGTCAACAGCTTGGGCAGCACCAGCGGCTTCTCTTTACCGGGAATATAAAGGACGTTTACCGGCACGGCTTGCTCTTGGAACTCATCCTGCAAGGTCTTGGTGATTACGGGATCGTAAGCCGTCCAGTCGGCTTTCAAGAGGACGATTCCGCGCTTCTTGATTTCGTCGCGCAGGCTCTTGTCGGAATACACGCGATGATTCACCTGGCAAGTCGCGCACCAGCGGGCGGTGAAGTCCACATAGACCGGCTTCTTTTCATCGCGCAGAATTTTCACCAAATCCGGCGACCATTTTTTCCAGAGGTCTTCGTTGCGAGGAATGCTCAACCACACGCCCAAGGCAAGCACAATCACAGTGGCAATCATCGCTTTGCGGCGCACGGGCGCGGGCTTATGAATGACGCACCAGCGACCGTAAATCCACAGCGCCATCGCAATGACCACCAGCCCGATGAGCAGGTCGCGCTGGGATTCTTCAGAGATCAATGCCATCAACACCCACGCGAAGTAACCTGCTGCCGCGAGCATCGGGAATGACATGGCCTGCTTGAAGCTCTCCATCCAGGCGCCGGGGCGTGGCAGTTTTTTCAACAGCGTGGGGTTGAGTGTCAGCAACAGATACGGTGCGGCCAGCCCCAGTCCGATGACGGTGAAAAAACCCAGTGCGCCAGCGGCTGGCAATGAGAAAGCCACCGGCAGTGCGTTGGCCAGTAGCGGCGCGGTGCAGGGCGTGGCCACCACGGTGGCGAAGAGGCCGGAGAAAAAGGAACCCGTGAGACCTGACTTCGCGGTGAGTTCTCCGCCTGCGCCGATCACGGAGGTGCCGATCTCAAAGAGTCCCGCCATGTTCAGTCCGAACACGACCATGACCAACACCACGGCATAGACGAACCATGGCGACTGAAGCTGGAAGCCCCAGCCCAGGCTGCTTCCGGCGGCACGCAGCGCCAGCAACACGGAGGCCATGATCCAGAGCGAAACCAGAACGCCCGCGGTGTAGGCCAGACCGTGCAGCATTAGTTTGCGCCGGTCATCATGTGCTTGGCTGATGACGCTGGTGAGCTTGATGGCCAGCACCGGAAAGACGCATGGCATGATGTTTAGAATCATTCCACCAAGGAACGCCAGCAGCAGATAGTAAGCGATGCTCCCGTCCCGGGTTATGGCATCAGAGTCTTTTTTTTTAACCGGCTCGGTCTTGGCCTGTTCTTCAAGCGCTTTGAAGACCACGGCATTTTTCTCATCGGCTTCCGGCGCGGCTCCGACTTTGAGTTTCAGCGTGACCTTCATCTTGACCGGCATACAGGAACTGGGGTCACAAATAAGAGCATCAAGTGTCGCATTCAGATTCACGGTAGCACCCGCAGTCAGTCCGGCGGGCGGAGTCAACAGCACTGGCAGATAGACCAAACCGTCGTAGCCCTGAGTCGTGGTGCCTCCGGTGGATTTCACCTCTTTGGTCGAGGGCCATGGCAAATCTTCATGCTTCCATCCGTCCGGCAGGAACCAGATAATATTCGTCGGTTTACCCGTCACATTTTCAGCGATGGTCTTTCCATAAGTATGCCAGTGTTCATCATGCTCCACGCGCATGGCGACACGAAACGGCTTGCCGGGTGCGATGGTGGACTGCTCGGAGATCAGTGTCGCCGTCAGGTGCTTGGGGTTTTCACCGGGCAATGGGAAATTCTGAGCGGTGACCGGAAGCGTAGTGGCAAGAAATAAGACTGCCAGCGCGAGTTGAGTGATGGATTGCTTCATAAAATGTCAGGGCCGATACCGGAGACTATTCCCGAAATGAATACGCTTGCTGGAAAGTTCGTGAATTTTTTTATGAATCCATCGTTTTCACGCCATCAAGGATATCCGCGATTGGACAAGAGAATATTTTCCTCACGAGAAGACCACGGTCTTGTTGTGATAGATGAGCACCTTGTGCTTCACATCCCTGCCCAGTCGCACCAGATCAAGGATGTTTCCGCCATGCTCGAAAATGAAGCCGGTGATCGCGTGCACAAGTCCGGGTTGATCCGGGCAGTGAATGAGAAGGACGGCAGTATCAATGGGCATCTTATGTCAGCCCCGATCCGTGCCCGGATTCGGGGTGGGGAAGTGCGCGAGAAGGGACTCGAACCCATAAGCCTTTCGGCACAGGATCCTTAATCCTGCGCGTATACCAATTCCGCCACTCGCGCCCGAGTTTAGAAAGAGCGCGGATTTAAGCCCAGCATGGGCATTGTGCAACTTTTTGTTTCCGGGAAAATGAAGAGGTTTCATCTTCAGGCCCGAAGACTCATCGCGGCTCGGTGCCGGTGGATTCGATAAACTGCTGCCGCAGACTTCCTGCAAGTTCCTGCCAGCGAGAGACTTCGCGCTGGAGTTCTATGTTCTGTCGCTCGAGCCACTGGCAGCGCTGATTCAGCGCGGAGAGTGGATCACTGGCCTGGGCGCTGGAGGGGGAGGAGGGATTGATTTCCTGCGAGCCGCGGACGCGGTGAGGGCTGGCCTGGAAGAAAGGCAGTTCGCTGATGCGGGTCGTTTTTCCTTCGACAGTATTAATGACATTGACGTTTTCGTCGATTTCGCCTGTCGCAAGAAATTCCTGCAAGGTGCCGACGCTGGTGGGGCCGTATAAGAAATTGTCCGGCATTTCGATGAGCCAGTCCATCAGAAGCTCCTTGATCATGGGAGCGCGCTGCCACGACTTTCGTCCATCCTTGGAGACGCGATCCATCGGGGATATCTTTGCCTCGGTGGCCCAGGTTCTTAGTTGACCGAGCGATGCGGGGCCGAAAATTTCATTCGACGCGAATTTGAGGAGATACCACTGGGTTTCCATTTGGTTACCATAAGCGCGGGCAGGGGCTGCGGCCAAGCTCAAAATGATGAATCCTCGCTTTACCGAATTTGATTTCATGCTGGTGCATCAGCGGGCAATGGTTATGATAAGGATATGGACTGGCTGAAAAAGCTGTTTGAATTGCGATGCGCCACGGCTGCGCTGGTCGCTGGAGTCATTTGCCTCAGCCCGACGGCCTGCACTACTCCCAGCGGAAAAACCGATGGTCCGGATCCGGCAGGCAAAGGCAAAACGGATGATGCCCAGTCAAAAGCAAAGAATGATGCCAGCAGTCCGGTTGATGTTGGATTCCTGCTCTCCATGTCCTATGATGAAGCACAAAAAATCAGCCCCACCAGCGCTCATGTGTTGCCAAATTACCATGTAGCGGCGGATATGGTCAAGGTGACGTCAAAGTCGGCTGATGGTCAGCCGCTGCGCGCGACTGCCAAGGGACATGTCTATTTGCAAATAGACTATAATGAACCTCTCACCGCACTGGGACAGGAGGCGCTGGTCGGTGGCCATGAAGTAATCCTGCGTGGCAAGCCCCTGCTCAAACGTGGTCGCACAGTGGTGGAGGGACTGGAGGACACGACGGTTTTTTTTATCATGGGCTCACGCTTGCAGGTCGTCGGCAAACATCGGATCACGACCGACAAGGGGGTGACTCCGACCTGGCCCAGAGCATGGAAAGACGGGCCGAACCCGCTTCTGCCGGCTCTCTCTCCCGATGATATTCCGAAGGAGATGCGCGCCTCTCCGCTCCTACCCTCGTTGTTGGATGATGATGACGTATCCAAGATTCCCCGTTGATGGGCGCTGCGGTCATTTGCTGGCTTGAAGTCGGATGCGGCAGATGATCGGACGGTGATCGCTGCCGTCGTAGTAATCCGGCGTGTCGAAGATGCGGCTGTTCTTGCGGTCGATGTATTTCGTCAGCGTCTTGGTGAAAAATATATAGTCAAAGCGCGAATAGACATCTGCGTCCCTCCAGTAATGGGTCCAGGTCTCGTTGCGGTCATCGCGCAGATGAAGTTCATAAAGGCCGCCGGGTGTGTTGGGCGTGCCGGTGATTTCCGTGAGCGGCGCCTCGTGACGATGCTCGTTAAAGTCGCCGTAAAGCAGCACTTTGGATCCGCCGTCTTTGGCGTTGATATCATCCAGATGCTTGCGCAGCAGATGGGCTTCATTGCGGCGCATGATGCTTTCATCAGCTTCCGGCACCGGCCGTTTTGATTTGAGATGCACACCCACGCATCGCAACTCCAGACCGGGGCGCAATTCGAGAGTGGCATCCAGAAACCCACGCTGCACGGGGAAGACCTGATCGCCGATCTGATATTTGAGATCGGTTTGCGAATTGCGGGCGATGATCGGCAACCGCGTGAGCAGGGCCAGCCGGCGGGTCGGATCGCCGCCATGACTGTATTCGAAATTCGGCAGATCAAGCCCCGCTTCCTTCAGCCGTTTTTGCAGGTCGCGCATATCTTCTTCCCTGCCGATTTCACTCACACCCAGTGCGTCAGGTTTGATCTCTGTGATAAACTTCACGACAGCGGCAATCTCTTTTTCCGGCTTCGGCTGATCCGGCTCGCGCGCACCCTTCACAAAGCGCTCCATGGGAAGATAATTCTTAAGATTAAATGCGCAGAAGGTGACGCTCTCGCGTTCCTCGGCCTGCAGGCCGGAGAGGAGTAGTGCCCAGAATGACGTCGAGATCAAAAAAAACCGCTTCATGTGGCAGAGGCTACATGAAGCGGCGCGAAAAAACGAGAGAATTCAGACTTCCTTGTGAGTCACCGAAACGGGTTCGGCGGGTTTGGCTTCCACTGGTTTTGGCGACTCAATGCGGCGTTCGGCGTCCTTGTTATTAACCACCTCGTCATGCGAACGGTTCAGTTCCTGTTCAAATTCTTCCTTGGCCTTGCGGAACTCACCCATGCTGCGACCAAGGCTGCGGGCAAAGACGGGGAGTTTTTTTGCGCCAAATAAAACCAGCACCAGCACAGCAATGACAAGCATGTCCGGACCGCTGGGGATGCCAAAGGCTAGAATAGGGGTGTTCATAAGGTGATTCATACGTTGTATTACGCAGTGCTGCAATGGGAACTTTCAGCGGTGTCGTGCAACTGTAAAAGCACCTTGCCAGTGCGCCCCTCAGCTTGGGCACGCGCGATGGCTTCGCGCCAGTCTTTCAGAGGATAAACGCTGTCCACTGGCAACTTGAGTAAGCCATTTGCCATCAACTTCGCCAATTTGTCCAGCATGGATTTTATTTCGTCCGGCGGGGAGCATTCTATTTCTCGACTCAACCAGTAGCCGCGAATCTCAATGTTCTTAAAGATGAGGAATTTGTTGGGCACGGAGAGACTGCGACGGCTCATGGCACCATATGTGACATGTGCGCCGCCGGGCGACAGCAGTTCCATCAGCCGGAGTGCGCTCTCTCCGCCCACGGCATTGAAGGCGAGTTGAAGTCCATCACTTGCGATGAGTTCCTTCGCAGACTGAAGTCCTTCGTCGTTGTCAGCGAACACCGCGTCAGCGCCCAATGTTTTGAGTTCTTCCGCAAGTTCGTTGCGCCTCAGAAAATTAATGGTTCGAAAACCGAGGTGTCGGGCAATCTGGATCACGGCCCGGCCCACAATGGAGTTGGCAGCATTCTGCGCTACCCAGTCGCCAGGCTTGAGGTCGCGAAAGAGATGCAGCATCTGCCATGCCGTGCAGGGATTCACCCGGAGCATCGCGGCCTGATGCATCTCGAAACCGTCCGGCAATTTCAGCAAACCTTTTTCATTGAGCACGATTTGCTCAGACCAACATCCCGCAGGTTGCAAGACGATGACGGCGTCACCCACATTCAGCGAGGTAACATCCGCGCCGATGGCCGTGACTCTTCCGCAGCCTTCATTGCCGGGAACTGCGGGGATTTGCGGCAGTTTGCCGTAAGTTCCTTCGATGAAATTCAAATCAGCCGGATGAACCGGCGCATAACACATCGTCACCAAAACTTCATGGGGGCGCAGCGAGTGCGGCTCCCATGATTCAAGTTGAAGAACGTCGGCGGGCTTCCCCGGCTGGTGAAAACAAAGTCGCATCCAGAAGCTTACGCAACTTTCTTGGGCGTTTTTGCAGCGGATGCAGTGCGCTTGCGAGGAGCGGCGGCTTTGGGCTTGGTGGCTGGTTTTTCCTTGGGCGTGATGGCGGTGTTTTCTTTTATCCAGAGTGGCAACGGTTTCCAATGTGGGTCTTTCTCGGCGCGCACATAATCGTTATCCAAAAGGATTCCGCGCGAATTGAAGTCGGTCACTTCAGGTGCGGTGAAGGCTCCGAATTCGACAAAATTGCGGCTGATGTAATAAAGATGTTTCATGGTATTCAAGGTGTGGTGGTGTTGTGCAGCGCGGGTGGCAACCCGGTGCGGGTTTTATGGGGCGCGTGATTTACACCCCGTGACAAATTAGGCAAGCAGTAATCATGCCGCTACCGGGGCCATGTGATTTATCAGTCACAGAAAAATCACCACATTAATAGAGGCGCACTGGACAATACGCTCTTGCCTGAGCATGATGCGCCCCTATGCTGGACCGGCTCATGGTGCGCGACTTCCGATGCCTGGCGCACGCGGATGTGGAGCCGCATCCGCGAATGACGCTCGTCACTGGACGTAACGCGCAGGGAAAGACCTCACTGCTGGAGGCGATCTGTGTTCTGATGCGATTGCAATCGCCCCGGACATCATGCCGAGGCGAGTGGCTGCGATTCGGCGCGACTTCCTGTTTGATCGCAAGCGAATGGAGAAATAGTTCGCTGCGATACACTCAAACAAAAAGCGCGCGCAGGCTGGCCGTTGATGGTGCGGTCTGCACTCGCAATGCCGACTATCTCGGGAGCAGTGCGCTGGTGGTCTGGATGGATCACGCCGATATGAATTTGGTTCGCGGCGGTGCGGAACATCGTCGTCGATACCTTGACTTCGCTGCCGCCCAGTTGTTCCCGGAATATCTCGATGCCTTGCGGCGATATGATCGCGCCTTGCGGGCGAGAAATTTTTTACTGAAACGCGACGCTGTGATTCAGTGGCGACAAGTTGATGCCTATGCTGCGCTGCTGGACAAACACGCCCGTGTCATCCGGCGTTGTCGTGGCGACTTGTTGCAAAGGATGCAACCATGGATTCGTGAGGCGCACATGAAACTCAGCGGCATGAGTGAAGCTGCCGAAGCCACTTATGTTTCCGGATTTGAGGGAGACAGTCTGGAAGAGTTATTGCTTGGGGCACGCGACGATGAATCACGCGTCCGACAGACAGGCATGGGAATACATCGTGATGATGTGATGCTGACAGTGAATGAACTCGAAGCCGGAAAATTCGCATCGGAGGGCCAGCAACGCACTTTGAGCCTGTCATTGAAACTCGGACAGGCGCGCGCGTTGGAGCAGGGTAGGGGAATGGCGCCGTTGTTGCTGCTGGATGATATTTTTGGCGAGCTTGATCCTCATCGCCGACGTGCCTTGCTGGAATTTTTGCCTGCGGATTCGCAGACGATCATCACCACGACATCGCTGGATTGGTTGGACATCGCTGCGGCGGGCGCAGTCGTTTGGGAGATAGAAAATGGCGGGGTGATTCCTCAAAAATAAATCGGGCACCAAGCGATTTTCGTGCCACAATTTCAAATTGATTTATGTTTTTTTGGCATGGAATCTTTCCCTTGACGTTAATTGCCAATTTTCCTAGCTTGCAGCCTGCGAAGGCAGACTGTCCAGCGACTGTGTTTTCCTTGGAGACCGAAATTTTCAGGGGCATTTCAGTTGCTGCCTTTCTCTCCACATTTTTTAACCTCAACTTTCTATTTTTAATGTCACTATTCAGCCGGCTATTCGGATTTGCTTCTAATGATATCGGTATCGACCTCGGAACTGCGAACACTCTTGTTTACGTCAAAGATCAGGGAATTGTCCTTCGTGAGCCGTCCGTCGTGGCGGTGAAGACGAACACCAACGAAGTCGTGGCTGTCGGTGACGATGCCAAGCGCATGTTGGGCCGCACGCCCGGAAATATCACGGCCATCCGTCCGCTCAAGGACGGTGTGATTGCCGATTTCAAAATCACGGAAGCCATGTTGCGACACTTCATACGCAAGGTGCGCAACGGTCGCACTTGGGGATCGCCTCGAGTGGTCATCGCCGTGCCATCGGGAATCACCGAGGTGGAAAAACGCGCTGTCAAAGAGTCAGCCGAGCAAGCGGGAGCGAAAGAAGTTTTCCTCATTGAAGAGCCAATGGCTGCCGCGATCGGAGTCGGACTGCCCGTGCAAGAAGCTGCGGGCAATATGATCGTGGACATCGGCGGCGGCACCACTGAAGTGGCGATCATTTCGCTAAGCGGGATCGTTTACAGCCGCAGTGTGCGCGTTGCTGGCGATGAACTTGATGAAGCGATCATCAATTACATGAAGCGCGCTTACAATCTGATGATCGGCGAGCGCACTGCGGAAGAAATTAAATTGCGCATCGGTTCCGCTTATCCTCTAGGCAAGGAAACCACGATGGAAGTCAAAGGCCGCGACATGGTGGCCGGTCTGCCCAAGACCATCACGATCACGAGCCAGGAAGTGCGTGAAGCGATGCTCGAGCCTCTCAATACAATTATCGATGCCGTGCGCACCACGCTGGAGCGCTGCCCTCCTGAACTCTCCGCCGATCTTGTTGACCGCGGCATCATGCTTGCTGGCGGTGGCGCGTTGCTTCGCGGGCTGGACAAACTCCTTCAGGAGGAAACAGCGCTGCCCGTGCATGTGGCCGAAGACCCGTTGAGCGCGGTGGCAGAGGGCACGGGTCGGGTGCTCGGTGAAATTGAATTCCTGCGCAAAGTCAGCACGACAGAAGCCTGATGAATCTGCCGCCGCCGCTTCGCTATCACATCGGAGATCGGACACGGCGCAGATTCGGAATGGGTGATTCTTCACCATGAAAAAGATCAACGTCATCGCCCTGCTGCTGTTTCTGGCGGCAGTGGTTGCGGTCTTTTTTTTGATCGACTCGTCGGCGACACGAGCTGTGCAGACGAAGGTGATGAACCTGCTTTCGCCATTCATTCGGGCGGGAGCAGTCACGGAGACCGAGGTCAAACGCGCCGTCGAGACGCCGCTTGATCCGGGGGCGATGCGTGTTGAGGTGGAACGCCTTCAACAAGAAAATGGGCGGCTGGCTATCTATGCAAAAAAGTATCTGGAGGTGCTGGAAGAGAACAACAAATTCCGCGCCTTGCTAAATTTCCGGCAGCAGACTCCGCTCAAGCTTACCGCCGCCCGCGTATTGCGCCGTTCGGCATCCAACTGGTGGACGACGCTGATCATCGACAAGGGGTCGATGGATGGCGTCGGCACCGATTGTCCCGTGATCACGGAATCGGGTCTGGTGGGAAAGACGGGCAAGGTCGCGCTGAATACCGCGGAGGTCATGCTGCTCACGAATGAGGAGTGTCGCGTCTCGGCCCGTGTTCAGGGCACACAGATTAAGGGCATCTTGTCCGGTGAGCGAGGCGATCTCGAGGTGCGCTCCGATTTGCGTCTGCGTTTTATTGACCGCATGGCAAAGATCGAGCCGGGCGCAAAAATTTACTCCACGGGTGACGGAGGCGTTTTTCCCGCCGAACTTTATCTGGGGAAGGTCAAGAGCATCGAAGTGCGTGATGTCGCGGCTGAGGCCGTGGTGGAGCCTCCGATGGACTTCTCGCTGGTCGAAGACGTTTTCATTGTCCAAATAGAATCGGGCGGACTATGAGCATTCTCTATTACATGACCGTCTGGATTCTGCTGGCGTTCAGCTTTGGCGCGCAGGAGTTCCTGCCTGCCATCGAGTTCGCGCATCAGGCCAGGGTGCTGCTTCCGCCGGCGCTGTTTTTCTGCTCGTCGCTTTCGGTTTCATTTCCCGTGATGCTCATCTTCGCCTTCTTCACAGGCTTTGTCTGGGATGCGCGTCATCTGCCTTACAAGCCGGACAAGGTAAAATTTAGCGACGCATCCGCAATAAACACGGGCGGCAGCGCTGAAATACGAGGGCACGCCAGCGGCAACCTTCCGGCCGGATATTCCATTTTGCTCTTTGGCGCACTGGGCACCGTGATGCAAGGCATCCGCCCCTTGTTCAAGCGCGGACGGTGGGAACTTCCCGTTGTGATGGTGGGAGTTGCCACCTTCACATGGCTTCTGATAGAATATCTATTGATGTCATTCCTGCGCGGCAGATTTTATTTCCCTGATGGCTTATGGTCGAAGCTCATCACCGATGCACTTCTGGCCATGCTGGCCGCTCCGCTGCTGCTATATTGTTTGCATTCATTTGCGCGTGTTCTTCGCTTTGAAGCGCGCAATGAAGGCCTTACCCTTCGCTTCCATGGTAGCTAAATACCGCCTGCGTCTCTACATGATCACACTGGCAGTGCTGGTGGGGTTTGGCGCGCTCGTGCAGCGCTTGTGGAACCTCTCGGTCGTTCACAACGATGAATACAAAAACAAGATTCGTGGCACCAAGACCCTTCGTGCCCGTGTGCCCGGCGCACGGGGCGAGATCAAGGATCGCAATGGCATACCGCTGGTCTCCAACAAACCATCCTTCGAGGTTCGCATCAATCTCAAGACCCTCGTTGATGAATACCGGCGCCAGGTCGCCGAGGACAATAAAAAAATCTCCGAGGAAAACCGGAAGATTGATCATGCGATCAAAGAAGGAGCCGACCCTGGACTGAAGCGAAACAAAAGGGACAAGCGTGAAACGCCGTTGGTTGATTACCAGTTCAAGGACAGCAAGGGCTTTCGCAGCGTCAAGCAGGAGATCGACATCGTCACCATCGTGAACGAGTCGGTCATCGAGCCGCTCAACCAGATCGGGTTGGCCGCGCCTTACAATGCCGAAAAACTTCGCACGCAATTTCGGACTAATCGGGGCGTCGTGCCATGGGTTTACCGCCGCGATCTTACCTTCGAGGAATTCAGTCAGTTTGCGGAACATCGTCTTGGTCTGCCAGGGGTCGCGGTGGATGTGCGTCCCGTGCGGCAGTATCTTTATGACGCGATGGCCTGCCACGTTCTCGGCTATGTCAATCAGGCAGATGAGAAGCTGGTCTCGGAAGAGGAAAAAAAGCAATGGAACTTCTTCGTGCCCGACGACTACGGAGTCTATGGAGTTGAGAAATCTTTTAATGAAGAATTGCGGGGACGACCAGGTTACAAGGAGCTGCTTCAAGATGAAAAAGGACACATTGTCAGCGTGCTTCATGATGAAGAACCAAGGCGCGGTCACGATGTCTGGCTCACACTGGACGCCCGCATTCAATACATCGCCGAGCGCGCGTTGCGCGACAGCATCCCGCAGATCGGTCGCGGCTCGGTCGTCGTCATCCAGCCTTCCACCGGAGAAGTGCTGGCCATGGCGTCCGTTCCTTCCTACAACCCAAACAAATTTATCCCCAGCATCTCGTTTGCTGAATTTCAGGAATACAACACCAATATCGCAAATCCTTTGTTCAACCGGGCCATCAAACCCTACGCGCCCGGCTCAACTTATAAAGTCGCCATCTCTTTCGCGGGCATCATTGCTGGCACGGAGAATGAACATTTCAACTGCCCTGGCGGCATCACTTACGGCAACAAATACATGAAATGCTGGATCGCCGAAAAAGGCGGATCCCATGGCACGCTGAATCTTAGTGATGGCTTGAAGAACTCCTGCAACTGCTTCTTCTATCAGTATGGCAATCGTGCCGGCATCAACAACATCGAGAAAGCCGGCCAGATGTTCGGTCTTGGCCAGCGCACCGGCATTGAACTCAGCGACGAAGACTCCGGCATCCTGCCCACGCCTAAATGGCTCCGGCTGCACACCAAGGAAACCTGGCCCGACGGCAACAATGCCTATACGGCCAACACCTCCATCGGACAGGGCTATGTGTTGGCCACACCCCTTCAAATGGCCTGCGTCTCGGCAGCAGTCGGCAACGGTGGCGTTTGTTACAAGCCTCATTTGCTCAAGAAAGTGGCTGATGACAATGAAGTCGTTCGCGAACAACAGCCCATGATTCGAGGCAACTTTTCAGATTACGGGCTCACACAAAAGAAACTGGAACTCGTGCGCCGGGGCATGTGGAAAGTCGTCAATGAAGACGGCGGAACAGCCCGCGCCGCCCGCATTCCTGGTGTGGAAGTCGCCGGGAAAACCGGCACCGCCCAGGCCTGGCGCCCCGACGGACAGAAGGACAACCACACACTCTTCATCGCCTTCGCTCCCTACGTGAATCCCAAATACGCCGTCTGCATTCTTATTCAGGGCGGCAAATCCGGCGGGGGTTGCTGCGCGCCCGTGGCCAAGCGCGTGCTGGAGCAGGCGCTTTCACTCGACCAGGGTGGCACACTCCAACTGGCCTCCGTCCCGGAGGTCCGCGGCCATCTCAATCACATCGAACAGATATCCTTTGAAGGCGTGGCCATGAATGTGGCCAAAAATGACGAAGACAATGACCTCGGCAGCAACGGAGACGAGCCGCCCAAGCCCGCCCATATCCCGGCTGCCAACATCCCCCGCGCCGTCCCCGTCGCGCCCAGTATCAAGCCTGAGGCCGACGCCGAAGGCACGCGCGCCGTTAAAAACAAACAGCCCCCTCCGCGTCGCGCCAGCTTTTTCCGCAATCTATTTCACCGAGACTGATCAAACCAAAACAACACAAAACTTTAACAGACAAAAATTATGGCATTACAATTCGTCAAAAGAATCAAAGAATTTCTCACCGGAAAAAAAGACATCAACAGCGGCACCCGAATCGTCATCAACTGCGAGAAGCTGGAGAACCGCGTCGCACTGCTGGAAAACGGCGTGCTCGAGGAATACTCCGTGGAGCGCGTGGGAGAGCCGCATCTCGTTGGCAGTATTTTCAAAGGCCGCATCAAAAACATTGAGCAGGGCTTGAAGGCCATGTTCGTGGACATCGGTCTTGAAAAGAACGCATTCCTCCACTTCTGGGACGCCATCCCTGCCGCGCTCGACGCCGGCTTGGAAGAGATTCGCCGGGGAGACAGCGTGCGGAAGAAGCAGCCAAACATCACTGCGCGGGACATCCCGAGTTTGTATCCCATCGGATCGGAAATCATGGTGCAGGTCAGCAAAGGCCCCGTCGGCAACAAAGGACCTCGCGTCTCCACCAACATCTCGCTGGCAGGCCGCTTGCTCGTGCTCATGCCGCTCAACGACTCTTGCGGCATCTCGCGCAAAATCGAAGATCCCAAGGAACGCGCCCGACTCCGCAAGATCATCGAGGACATCAACCTCCCCGAAGGCATGGGCATCATTATGCGCACCGAGGCTCAGGGCAAACGCAAGGGCTACATCGTGCGCGACTACAGCATCCTGCTTGAACAATGGAACGAGGTCGTGAAAAACCGCGACACCCAGAAAGCTCCCGTCTGCTGCCTTCAAGAGCCGGATGTCATCGAGCGCACCGTGCGTGATTTTCTTACCGAGGAAGTCGATGAAGTCATCTGTGACGACCAGACCATCGTTGAGCGCATGCAGCACCTCGCGGAGAGCATCTCCCGCCGCGCGAAGCGTCGCATCACTTATTTCAGCGGCCCCGGAACCCTTTTTGATCGCTTCAGCATCCAGCGTCAGATCGACTCTGCATTCTACCGGCAAGTCTGGCTCCCTTGCGGCGGCTACATCGTCATCGACCAGACCGAGGCCCTCATCGCCATCGACGTGAACACTGGGCGCAACAAAGGTGCGGGGAACGTGGACAAAGTCATCCTCCAGACCAACCTCGAAGCCGCAGCCGAAGTCGCCCGTCAACTCCGCCTCCGCAACATGGGCGGACTCGTTATCGTGGACTTCATCGACATGAAGGGACGCAAGGAACAGCAGGCCGTCTTCAAGGCCATGCTCGACCACACCAGACGCGACAAGGCCAAGACCCAAATCCTTCCCATCTCCCAGTTCGGTCTTATGGAAATGACCCGCCAGCGGCTGCACGAAAGCCTCAGCGACGCTATGTATGAACCCTGCCCGCAGTGCAAAGGCCACGGTCAGATCAAAACTCCGCTCACCATGAGCGTCGAGCTTCAGCGCCGCCTGAACTCCGTCCTCGTGCGACTGCCGGAAAACGAGCGCGACGTGCTCGTCGTCATCCATCCCGACGTCATGCAGCGCCTCCGAACCTCCGACGACAAAATCCTCGTCGATCTCGAGCGCAAATATCTCGCGCGCCTGACCTTCCGCACCGACCCCACCTTCAACCGCGAACAGGTCTATCTCGCCAACGCCAAAACCAACGAGGAGATCAAACTGTAATCGATTTCACAAGATCACATTTCGTAACTCTTCAGGCTGGCTGTGTTATAAAATTCTGCGCCGCACTCAGCTGCGATCTCATTCAACGCTTCGATCTCGGCATCCGTGAAAAGCAGGCCGCCAGCGGCTGCGGTGTGGCGCGCACTGTTGGCTTCGGGTTGGCCGGGAAGCAGGCATTGTTCATTGCCGTGGCCGAGGATATCGTCGAGAACGGCCTTGATATTTTGCGACCGGTTGCGGCCTTTGGCAAAGAGACCGCTGCTCATGGCGTCGGGATGAATGACTTGGAAGTAAAATGATGAAGTGCGCTTTTCACCAGCGGGTATTGGCTTGCCTTTGAAATCGGGATGGCCGCCACCGCCGCGCAGTGTGGGCAATGAGCCGCCGATGAGCGCGCCCATGACTTCGATGAGCAAGGATAGCCCGTAGCCTTTGTGTGCACCGAAGGGAAGGAGCCATTGTGCCTGATGCGGATCGGTTGTGGGCTGGCCTGCGGCATCGACGGCAGCGCCGGGTGGTAGCGGTTTGTTTTCGCGTCGGAGTTGTTGCACGCGCCCCATGGCCACGGTGCTGGTGGCCCAATCGATCACGATGGGGAAGCCGCAGGCATCGGTGGTGGGCAGACCCCATGAGTGGGGATTGGTGCCGAGCACGGGGAACTTGCCACC
>JAYVQB010000377.1:0-5578 GCA_043757085.1 Verrucomicrobiota bacterium | reverse complement strand
ATCATCGGGAAACTCATTGGCGATGGGCATGGCGATTTCAAAAACGGAGGGTATCTCCAGTTCAGCGCATTTTTGGGCGCGTTCTGGTGAATCAGCCCCAGCATATTCAGCCTGAGTCATTATCTGCTCCAATAGGAGCAGACCATCTTTGCGATCCTGCGTGCTGCCGCAGGCAAAGATGTAATCAACCACCAGAAGCGATTCCAGCCAGCGTTTGGTAAAAAGACGGCGGTCTTGTTCCGCTTGAAAATAAGCGCCGCTGACGGAATCGACTTTACGGTAATGCTTACTGATGATTTCTTTCGCGCTGCCTCGGAAAACGGATTCGTCCACATCCAGGTTTATGTTTTCATCTTGTAAGAGTTTTTTCACCCAAGGGTAACGCTGCGCGAAGCACTCACGATGTGCCTTTATTCCGGCCACGTTTGCAAGGACGGAAGTGGGGGAAGTGGAGATGAACTGGAAAGGCTTTGCTACGCCGCGTGTGGCAAAGATGCGGCTCTGCAAATCGGTCGGGTAGTCTGGAAGGCGGTGGAAAGATTCGATGTAATCCCAGAAGGCGCTCTGAGCGGGGGTGATGATTTTCTTAATTGGTCGGCCCGGGAACTCAGGGTTTTCCTTGGCAGCGGCAGTTTTCCCAGAGAGCATGTGCCAGCAGCCTGCCGAGGTAAGAAACCAAAGAACAAGCCACCTAGCAGTAGGTGGGCGCGATAGAACTCCGTCAATCAGAGGAGCAGAGTCGTAGAGCTTTATACGTGGGACAAACACGAATGTGAAGGTGACTGAGTGAGGAAAAATTTGCAAGAGAAAAACAGAACGAAAAAATAGAGGAATGTTATGCATTTTTAATGATGGATGCCAAACATCGACGAATACTGCTACCCCCCCCCATTCAATTTGGCGTGAACGACGACACTTCATTTTTTCACACATGACTGATGTAACCATACAAAGAGCGGATTGCCACGCTGCGGAAACTTGCCAAGCTTTGGCGATGCACTTTCTCATCACCGCCGGGCCGACGCGCGAGCCGATTGATCCGGTGCGCTTTCTCAGTAATCGCTCCTCGGGAAAAATGGGTTACGCGCTGGCGGAAGCAGCATTGGAACAAGGCCACACTGTCACGCTCATATCTGGGCCAGTGGCGTTGACCGCGCCTGCGGATGCAAAATTGCATCGGGTCGAAACCGCACAGCAAATGTGGGAAACCACGCGCCAAGTCTGCGCCTCTGATGCAAAGCCGGATATTGCCATCTTCGCAGCCGCAGTCGCCGATTATCGCCCCAAGATCATCGCATCACAGAAGATCAAGAAACACGCCGACACCCTGACGTTGGAACTGGAGCGCACGCCGGATGTGCTTGGCTCCATGCGCACGGCGTTTGGTTTTCGCGGGCTGCTCGTCGGCTTCGCGGCGGAGACGGAAAACATCGTCAGTCAAGCGATGGAAAAGCTCGCGCGTAAAAAATGCGACCTCGTGATCGCCAATGATGTGAGCCGCACCGACTCTGGATTCGAGAGCGATGAAAACGAGGTCATTCTCTGCCTGCCCGCAGGAAAAACGGAAACACTGCCCAAGCAATCCAAGCGCGCACTCGCCGCCACGCTCATTCACAGAATCGTGGAACTCGCGAAGGAGAAGTTGCTCGCAGAGAACTGATGGCGCATAGAAGACACCACCCCATACAATCCATCACTCATTCAGCACCATCAATGTCACTCCTCTCCACCGCCATCGTAGCCGCCCATGCCGCAGGCAAACTGCAACGCGAGAACTTCGGATCGGATCTCGCCGTCAATGAAATGCTCAAGCACGACATCAAGCTCGACCTCGATGTGCGCAGCCAAGACCTCATCACGGAAATTATTTTGCAAGCCTTCCCGGATCATTGCATCAAGGGCGAGGAAGGTGACTCCGGCAACACGGACAGCGACACCCAATGGATCGTCGATCCCATCGACGGCACGGTGAATTACTTCTACGGCATTCCGCATTTCTGTGTTTCCATTGCCGCGAAACAGCATGGCGAATATGTCGCTGGTGTCATTTACGATCCGATGATGAACGAAACTTGGGTCATGGAGAAAGGCGGCGTGCCCACCCTCAACGGCAAAACCATCCGCGTCAGCGATCGCGCCCAACTCTCCGACGCCGTTGTCACTGTCGGCTTCTCAAAAAGCCACGCTGCGCTGGAAGCCAGCTTCGACCGCTTTAAACGCATCTCGACGGAAGTTCGCAAGACCCGGATGCTGGGCAGCGCCGCGCTCGCGCTCGCCTACATCGCCTGTGGCCGGCTCGATGCCTATATTGAAGAACAGATCAGCGAATGGGACATCGCCGCCGGGAAGTTGCTGCTCGAAGCCGCAGGCGGAAGTTTCAGCGCCGAGCCGAGCAAGACCCACGAAGGGAAACTCTTTGTTTGCGCCACGAACGGGAGGATGGATTTGAGTGAGTATTTGTGACTCGACAGCAATTGGACAACAGAGTAATTTTCAGCCATGACCATTACGCTCCCACTCGACCAGATGACGACGGCAGAGAAGCTCAGCCTGATGCAAGACATTTGGGAAGACCTCGATAAGCGGTCGGAGGAAATTGGATCTCCCTCATGGCACGAGCAGGTATTGATCGAGAGAGAAAAACGCATTGCCGCTGGAGAAGAAACCTTTCATGATTGGGATGTGGTTAAAGAAGAACTCAAGGCGGAGCTTCGGCAGCGCTCAGCATGAAAGTCATCATTTCGGGTTCTACCCGTGGTGACCTCGTGGAGGGTTTCGATTTTTATGAGGACCAAGAGTCAGGCGCTGGCTGGTATTTTTTGGAGTGTATCTACGCTGAGATGGATTCATTAAAAATTACCGGGGGCATTCACTCCAAACCATTCAAGCGCCACCACAGAGTAGTCTGCCAGCGGCATCCCTTCGGTATATTTTACAAACTCGTCGCTGGTGACGTGGTTGTAGAGGCTGTGCTTGATTCTCGGAGAAATCCCGCATGGATTAAACGTAAACTGCGCAACCTATGAATACCCGCACCGGCATTGGCTACGACGTTCACCCTTATGCAGCAGGACGACCCTTCATTCTCGGCGGGGTGGAGATTCCGCATCATCAGGGATTGATGGGCCACTCCGATGCGGATGTGCTGAGCCATGCCATTGCCGACGCGGTTCTGGGTGCGCTGGGCGAGCCGGACATCGGGCATTGGTTTCCGCCCACGGACGCGAGCATTGAGGGAATCAGCAGCCTGAAGATTCTTGAGAAGGTCGCGTCCATCGCTGAGGAAAAAGGCGCGACGATTGAAAATGTGGACAGCACCGTGATCGCCGAAGCGCCCAAATTGAACCCGTATCGTGATGCCATGAAAGCGAAAATCGCCGCCGCCTTGGGTATCACCGCAGACCGGGTCGGCGTCAAAGCCACCACCAACGAACGGCTCGGTTTTGTGGGGCGCGAAGAAGGTGTCGCCGCCATGGCTGTGGCCTGTATAAGTCTTAACCACTAATCCTAAAAAGGAAAATGGAAAGCAGTGTTCAAGAGCGCAGAGAATTGATATAGAGGTGGATGGAGAGTATTGGCGCGTTGCTGAAGGCTCACCCTGAGGGTGAGGAAGTTTTTGCTACTTTACAGACGGCTGGGAGCTGGCCCGTGGACACGCCCGGAGGGCGCTTCTTCGCGGAGTGGGAGACGCAGACTCCGGCCACGCGCGAAGGGCAGTTGATGTTCTTCTTCCAGTTCTTGCAGGCCGGAGCGCGCTGGGAGGAGTTGCTGCGTGACTGCCCGCTGCACTACACGGGCAATCGCGGCAGTGGCAAGACCAACGTCATGGGCACCATCCTCTTGAGCGTATTGTGTGGCCACTGGCGCTATGCGCACATCAACTCCGTGCGCGGGGACCGGGTCAACCCGGCGCTGCTGGGCATGGAGGGCACGGTGAGCGAGGACACCGTGCGCGGGGCGCTCAAACGCATGGATGAGCCCCGCAGTCTGGAGTGGTTGGCACAGCAGATCATTGCCAGTATCTCCCCCGCGCTGGAGCTGCCCTGGATCCTGGACATCGACTCCACGGTGAAGACGCTCTATGGCCACCAGCAGGGAGCGCAGATCGGATACAACCCGCATAAGCCCGGGCGACCCAGCCATGTGTATCACAGTTACTTCGTGGCCAACCTGCGCATCAGCCTAGGCGTGGAAGTGCGCCCCGGCAAAGAGCACGCCGCCACGCGCGGGCTGCCCGGACTCTGGAAGATGCTCGAAGGGCTGCCGCGCGAGCGCTGGCCCACCTTCGCACGGGCCGACTGCGGCTACGGCAGCGAGGCGGTGATGCTGGAGTTTGAGCAGCGCGGGCTGCCTTATCTTATGAAGCTGCGCCACACTTTGAAAGTGAAGACTCTGGTGCGCGAACTCATGGGGCAGAGAACCGGCTGGCAGGACGCCGGGGATGGTTGGCAGGCGGTGGAGTCGAGCATCAAACTCAGTGGCTGGAGTCGCGCCCGTCGCGTCGTGTTGGTGCGCGAGTCACCTGCGGTGGCCCCCGTTGGAGAGCAAGCCCGGCGGCGACGCGACCCGCTGGGGTTGTTGCCCGGAGCGCAAGGCCAAGACTGGGAAAGGAGCGCCGCGCCTTGGAGCGGACGCATCGCGGTGCTGGTCACTACCCTTGATGAGCGGGCCTATCCGACCCTGAGCATGCCCCGGCTTTACCGCGAGCGGGCCGACGCGGAGAACGTCTATGACGAACTCAAGAACCAATGGGGCTGGAACGGCTATACATCGCGCAAGCTCGCCCCCTGCCGGATCATGGCCAACCTTGTGGCCTTGATCTACAACTGGTGGAACCTCTACGTGAGGTTCTACGACGAAGCGCACCACCGCGAAGCTATCACCAGCCGACCCGCGCTCATGCAAGGCGTGGGCCGCGCCGTGCAGAGCGGCGGCCAGCGCACCATCAAAGTGAGTCTGCTACATGAATATCGGGAGGAGATCGCCGCGCTGGTGACCTTGACCAGCAAGCAGTTGCAGCGCACGAGCGTCATCACGGAGCGATGGAGTGCCACCGAGAAATGGACCCTGCTTCTGACCCGGTTGTTGCGTCACTGGCTCGGGGGCAAATGGCTCCACGGCCTCCCAGCGGAAGCGAGCCTACTGTTGTCAGGATGAAAAGACCGAAAAATCCAGATTACGCCCGTTCCAAAAACCTCCAACCACCCGAGGTCACGCCTCGGTTTTGTATCAACTCACAGACTTCCCATTTTCCTTTTTAGGGTTAATATATGAAATCATGAGTCGTCATGAGACGGCATGAGTAAGATCACTAAAATCACGTGGATCCTTGATTTTAAAGGGATCGGGCGTTATTACCAAGGGTGCCAACGGCGGGACTCGAACCCGCACGGAGTTTCCCCCAAAAGATTTTAAGTCTCATGCGGCTACCAATTACGCCACGTTGGCCTCAAGTGTGATCCATAAACTTCATTCGCGATCTTGGCGAGTGAAATGGCGCGAGATTACTCACTTCTCGCCCAGCGATCGCACCAGCCCGATCATGACGCCCTGGATGGTCAGGTCATGCGCCGGAATG
>JAYVQB010000376.1:0-5616 GCA_043757085.1 Verrucomicrobiota bacterium | reverse complement strand
CCTAAAGGTTGTCCGCACTGCAAAGGCGTGGAAACGCACACAGTCTCTCTATGCACTGGACGGACGCGAACCAGCTTCAAGAAGAGGGCGGAACCTTTCGCTGGATGCCCCCAAGCTCGCGCTGGCAAGTTTGCCGATTAAGTCGCGACACCCCCCGGCAAAATAATTTGCGTGAATGGCTGGCGTGAATGGCTGGCGTGAATGCCCCGGAACTGCACCGCAGGCCGCTAAGGGCAGCGGGGAGCCATGCCGACAGAATCCAAAACACCGTCCGCGTGAGTGATGCGCGGTTAGTGAAGGCGGCAGTTTAGCGGCTACCCGTGCAATGATTTATTGGCGGCAAAGACGCTTGAAACGGTTAGACATAACGCGCCACACGTTGTTACCTACCGTTGTTACCGAGGCTATTTTTGCCGCGTAATTCTTCATAAACCCTTGAAAATCAAGGGTGGAGGCGAGGGACGGAATTGAACCGTCGCATAGGAGTTTTGCAGACTCCTGCCTTACCACTTGGCTACCTCGCCGCAAAAAATGCGTTGGTAAATCTAATGGCTGACCCGCGCCTGTCAAACCCCATGTGCTGGGGAGGGCGGCACTTACCCTTCAATTCACGATGATGGGAATGGGCACAATTTTGACCGCGCCTCCTTCGAGTGGAGTGCCTTTGGTCTCATGAATGTCACTCACTGCACCACCTTTCAAGGTTACCGAAAGGCGCCCTGACTCGACCCGCACATAGACGATGTTTTGCACGAGCTTGCCGGTTTGATCCGTTCCGGTGACGGTTTTGGGGATGTTTGTGTAAACAATGTATTCGAGAACTTCTTCCCGGCTGCCGTCGGTGATGTGGGACGACTTGCGTGTCGGCGTTCCGAGGGAGGCTTTCACTTCATCGGCCGTCATGCCGATGGCGATCTGGTGCTTCTGGATGAGTTCATCGACGACTTTGCGCCGCTCGGCATAAGCTTTTAATTTCTCGAACAGCTTGGGGTCTGCTGATTTGAGATCATTGATGCGCATCCAGCCTGCCACGTCGCCGTGACGTGCGCGGCCCCTGACTCTATAAGCGGTGTCGCTCATGGCGATCAATTGCACCGAGGTTCCCGGAGCCATGTTGCCGAGCGCGCGCTGAAAATCACCCTGATAATAGATTACGGAGTCGGCGACCACCGTGAGCCGGACAGGCTTGGGGAGTATGTTCTCCAGATTGATCGATCCAGGCTCCGTGTTGGTATCGAGGAGGGATTTGGTGGTTTGCGCCGGTGCAAGGGCAAGAGTGGATGCCATAAAGGCCAGCGCGAGCGCGGTGGTGGTGCAGCTTCTCATGTGGCGGAATGGTATCAGATTCTTGGGAGGAGGGAACGGGAATCTTTTTGGACGGACGCGGGAGAATGTTTATTCAATGCTCCTGGCAATGGCTGGTCTTTAAAAGCCACCAACTCGCAATGATCCAATGGACACTCATCCGCTGTCGTTTATAGGCTTTCCGGATGAACAAATGGAATCTGCTGTGCTTCGGTTTCGCGCTTGTCTTTGGCCAATATTCGGTGGTTCAGGCCGCTGAAAGCGACACGATCTGTCGCGAAGCTTCGCAACTGATGCCGGCACCGGCGACGGACAAGCCGGGCCGGAAATATATGCGGGACCGGGTGGCGCAGATCGGGCATTTGAAACTCGATGTGACGCCGGATTTTTCCAAGCGCAGCATCCACGCCACATCGTCGCTGACATTCAAGCCCATCGCACAACCGCTGACGCGGCTGGAACTGGACGCGGTGGGATTGACCATCGAGAGCGTGAAGGCCCAGGGCGCGAGCTTGAAGGAACATGAAGTGACCGATGAAAAGCTTGTGCTTGTGTTTGATCCGCCGATTCCTGCGGACGCGGAGGTGGGCGTCACGATCACGTATCGCGTGCAGCCGGAGCAAGGTTTGTATTTCCGCACGCCAGAAATGGGCTACAAACCGGGTGATACCCAGATGTGGAGTCAGGGCGAGCCAGAGCTGCATCGCTTCTGGTATCCGGGTTACGATTATCCGAATCAAAAATTCACCAGCGAGGTTATCTGTCATGTGCCGGAGGGCATGAGCGTGGTGTCGAACGGGAGCCTCGCAGCAAAATCCAAGGACGCCGACGGCCTGATCGCGTGGCACTGGAAGCAGGACCAGCCGCATCCGAATTATCTGGTGGCACTGGCAGCGGGATATTTTTATTCGATTGAGAACAAGCTGGGCAATCTGCCACTGGCCATTCATGTGCCGCCTTCCGAAAAGGATCAGGCAGAGAATGCGTTCCGCGATACCAAAAAAATCATCGACTTCTATCAGCGCGAAACTGGCGTGCCGTTCGCGTGGGACAAGTATCATCAAGTGTATTGTCTCGATTTTCTCGCGGGCGGAATGGAGAACACCAGTTGCACCTTCAATGCCGCCGGGATGCTCTTTCGTGATGACACAGAGCAGCTCCGCTCGTTGCGCGGCTTGGATGCGCATGAGACGGCGCACCAGTGGTTTGGCGATCTCGTGACCTGTCGCGACTGGTCGCATCTCTGGCTTAACGAAGGATTCGCCAGCTATTACACCGTGCTCTATGAAGAGCAGGCGCAAGGCGTGGATGCTATGCGTTATGATTTGTGGCGTGAGGCGCAGAAAGTTTTTGAGTCGCTCGATAACAAACCCATCGTGTGGCGTGATTACGCAGATCCAATCGCGCAATTTGATTATCGCGCCTATCCCAAAGGCGCGTGGGTTTTGCACATGCTGCGCTCGAAGTTGGGGCCGGACCTTTATCGCAAATGCATCAAGACTTATCTCGAACGGCATCGCGGCGGCAATGTGAGCACGGATAACTTGCAGGATGTCATCGAGGAATTGAGCGGGCTGTCGTTTGATCAATTTTTTGATCAATGGCTTTATCACGGTGGCGTGCCGGAATTGAAACTGGAATACTCGTGGGATGCTGCGGCGAAACAGGCAAAACTCAATGTGAAGCAGACGCAGAAAGTATCGAGTGAGGTTCTGTTGTATCGCCTTGATCTGCCCGTGCGATTCTGGGTGAAGGGACAGGACAAGCCGGTGGATTTTAATGTGGTCGTGAGCAAGGCCGAGGAGGATTATTCTTTCCCGCTGAACGCCGCACCGGAACTCATGCGCGTTGATCCGGATTACACCTTGCTCGCGAAGATCGATTTCCAATCGCCGCCGGACATGGTGAAGCGCCAGCTCAAGTCCGATATCATCGGTCGAATGCTCGCCGTGCAGCAGTTGTCCAAAAAGAAAGATGCGGAGACCGTGAAGCAACTCACAGAAATTTTGAATAGCGATGCCTTCCACGCCGTGCGCAACGAGGCCGCGAAAGCCCTCAAGACCATCGCCACGCCGGAGGCTCGCACTACGCTGGCACAGAGTTTGAAACAAGATGATGCGCGGGCGCGTCTATCCGCGGTGGAAGCACTGGCCGCGTTTCCGCATCCCGAGGCGCAAGAGGCCTTGTGGGTTCAATCGCAGACAGAAAAGAATCCACAGATTCTGGCCGCGATCATCAAGACTTGGGGCACGCGTCCGGGAGATACAAACATCTCCGCCGCACTGCGGAAATACCTTGTCACATCCAGCTATCATCAAGCTCTCGCCTCTGCCGCGATCAATGCACTGCGCGCCCAAGATGACGCCAGCGCCGTGCCGCACATCATCGCGGGTCTTCGCAAAGACAGCCTCGATTTTTCCTCGTCTGCGCTGGCGCAGGCATTCGACGCTGTCGCATTCCTTGCGCGCAACGACAAAGACCGCGAACCCGTGCGCGTCTTTCTCACCGAGTATCTAAATCATCCGCGCGAAGAACTCCGTGTCGCCGCTGCGAAGTCGCTCGGCACCTTGCGTGATCCGAAGTCTCTCGCCGTGCTTCAGCCGCTGACAACAAAATTGAAGCTCTTCAAAGACCCCGTGCAAGATGCAGCGGAAAAATCCATCGCCGCATTAGAGGCTGAACAGACAAAAACCCAAGAGCTTAAAGATGTCTGGTCAAAGCTCCAGGCACTCGAAAAGAAGTCCGAGGAAATGAACCGGCAGCTTGAGAAGACCGGCAAGAAGCCGGAGACGCCCAAAGCTGCCGGGAAGAAATAGCCACAACCCTTTTCAATGTCCGAGATAAGATCGGAGTATTTCTTGGAATCCGGTTTGGGCTGTTCGAAATTCATGGGGCTAGTTTAATGAGGTGGCTGTAACGGGGATGGCACATTTTGATTTCACGAAATCAAAAAAATGGGATCGAAAACATTGAAGTGTTGGTTTGGGATTTGGCAACGCCAGATATGATCTCAGTGAGCATTCTAAGGAGCGCGCTGGTTCCATCCACTGAAATTTTTCTTCAATGACTGACCGTCTGGCTCAGGGTGTTTTTACTTCAGGCTCCGCTGGATTTCTGAAAGAAAAATTCTCTGGGACAGCACTTGGGGTTTGCAAATCGCCAGACGGGTGCATGATCGTCCCCGTGAGCACCCCGATGATTGATTCACACTTGTTTGAAAATGTGCCATTGCGCGGCGGCTTCACCATCGTGCGAGTCGAACTGTCCGACGAACCGATGGTGGATGTATTGGGACGCGAGGCCATCGCACGCACTGGGAGTGTTGGGCGCAAGCTTGACCTCACGATTCGATCCGGCCTGAGCAACAAGGAATTGTCAGTCACATTGTATCATGAAATTTTAGAAGCGATGACGGTGGCCATTGACGATCCGCCCGCGAGTGTGATGGAATTCAATGAGGCAGACTTTGAACGTGCGGGCTATGAGGCCCATAAACGATTCGGCCCTTCATCTCCCGCTAGTCTGAACCGCATGTTGCAATTCTACGGTTTTCGGGGAGAATGAGGTATGGTTGTAAGCGACAAAATCAAAACAGACCTTGTCAAGCTGGCTAACGGCGGTCGTCTGTTGCGCCTGACGGAAGCTGAGTCCGGGCTGTCGTTGGAGCGGAAGCTTGATCCTAAGCAGCCAGTGCTTCGTCAGAAGCGCCAGCTACTCAGAGTGTTTGAAGCTGCATTGAGACGGGCGGAATTGAGTCCCGCCTGACGGATTACCAAGTTCAAAGGAATCTCGCCCCCTCCACAGTGGAACCGCCCGTCTTGCAGGCCATCCGCTCGCTGCGTTCCTGCATCACTCCGGCGACTGCCATCCAGCAATCCGGGCCGATTCACATCACCGCTGCCCGCCATCGCGCAGCACCAAAGTCGTTCTACTCGGCGTGATTAAGACAGTTTCCGCTCCAGCGCCAGTTCCATTGCTCGCTCCACGAGCAACACAGCGAGCGATTGCGTCGCGTCATCCAGCGCTTGATTCGCTGCTTTCAAAAGCTTCACATCGTGCGGCAGCGTATTCATCGCGGTGCGAACTTCGGCGGCGGATGACGTGATTCGCGCCCGCTCATCGTCATTCAGCAAGCTTCCGCATTGCGCCCGGCCTCGTCCACAGTTTGCAGTAGTTCCGCGCTTTTCATCACCGCCTCCGTCCAGATGTGCTCATTCATGTCTTCGAACGCATAGCCCACGCTCTCGGAAATCATCTGCACCACCTTCGTGTCATCCACAATCAGGCATACGCCAGCGCACTTTCGCCGCG
>JAYVQB010000375.1:0-5635 GCA_043757085.1 Verrucomicrobiota bacterium | reverse complement strand
CGCCGTCTCAGATGGATTTGTTTGATCCCAAGCCGCTGATGGAAAAACAGCGTGGCAAGGATTTGCCGGATGAAATCCGCAAAGGTCAGCGACTCACCGGCATGACTTCGGGCCAGAAAACGTTTCCGGTCGCGCCATCCATTTTTAAGTTCGCGCAGCACGGTAAAAGCGGAGCGTGGATCAGCGAGTTGATGCCGCATATCTCAGGCGTGGCTGATGAGCTTTGCTTCATCAAGTCCATGCACACGGAGGCGATTAATCACGATCCGGCGATTACATTCTGCCAGACCGGATCGCAGCTCGCAGGCCGTCCCAGCATCGGCTCGTGGCTGAGTTACGGACTTGGCAGTAACAATAAAGACTTGCCCGCCTATGTCGTGCTGACTTCGTTCGGCACCGGACGTCGTGATGACCAGCCTTTGTATGACCGGCTCTGGAGCAGCGGCTTTCTGCCTACGCAGCATCAGGGCGTGAAGTTCCGTAATGCGGGCGATCCAGTTTTGTTTCTCTCCAATCCTGCCGGGGTGGATCGCTCCATGCGCCGTCAGCAACTCGATGAACTCGCCGTGCTCAATCAGCGTGACTACGCCGAGTATGGCGATCCCGAAACCCAAACGCGCATCGCTCAATATGAAATGGCCTTCCGTATGCAGATGAGCGTGCCTGATCTCGTCGATACTTCCAAGGAGCCACAGAGCGTGCTCGATGATTACGGCCCGGAAGTAAAGATGCCCGGCACTTATGCGGCTAACTGTCTGTTGGCTCGCCGACTGGCCGAACGCGACGTGCGCTTCATCCAGCTTTTCCACATGGGCTGGGATCATCATGCAAATTTACCGAATGCGCTCAAGGGCCAATGCAATGACACCGACCAGCCCACCGCCGCGCTCATCAAAGACCTCAAACAGCGCGGGCTTTTGGACGATACGCTCATCGTGTGGGGCGGAGAGTTTGGCCGCACGATCTATTCCCAGGGCGCACTCACGGAAACTAACTACGGACGTGATCATCATCCTCGTTGCTTTACGATCTTCATGGCTGGTGCCGGGGTCAAGAAGGGATTCACTTACGGCGCGACGGATGATTACTGCTACAATATCCCCATTGAGTCGGACAAAGTTCATGTGCACGATCTCAACGCGACCATCATGCACTGCCTCGGCATCAATCATGAGCGCCTGACCTTCCGCTTCCAAGGGCGCGACTACCGGCTCACGGATATCCACGGGAATGTGGTGAAGGGTGTGCTTGCCTGATTGAACAAGTTATGACTGGCGGTATGGGCCAAGCGGCCTCCACCAAGGTTCAGTTCAATCGCGACGTCGGTGGCCCGAGTGTGAAGCCATACCAGCCCGCCGGTTACTACGCGAACATCGAGTTTCCGAGTCGTGATTATGTGGCGGACACCGACAGCCGCCAGTGGCGGCGCGGTCTCTATATGCACTGGCAGCGCACGTTCCTCCATCCCATGCTCGCGAATTTCGACGCTCCGATGCGGGACGAATGCAACGCGAATCGTCCGCTATCCAACACGCCGCAGCAGGCTCTGACGTTGTTGAACGATCCGATATTTGTCGAGGCCGCGCGCGTCTTTGCTGCACGACTGCTCAATGAAAAATCATCAGATGATGCTGCCAGGATTAATCTCGCCGTCGAAAACATTGTCGATGTCCACGATCTCCATGCCACCATGCTTCATCAGCTCGGCATCGATCACAAACGTATGACCGTGAAGTATCAGGGACTGGATATGCGGCTTACGGGGATTGCAGGGAAATTGGTCAAGGGGATTATTTCGTAGCGGTGAAGGTTCAAAGCTCAATTTGCGGGAAGATGGGACTTCTGTCCCGTCAGAGGTCGGCGGGTCTCGAGACCCGCCGGACGCTGTCGAAGCAGGAGCTTCAACTCCCAGTGCCCTGTATGAAGCCTGATAATTGACCCTTGAACCTTCTCACACCAGCTTCATCCGCGTCAAATCCTGCGTGTCCACTAGGCCAACGGGTTCGCCGTTTTCATTGACGACGACGAGTTCATCCACGGGATGTTTTTCAAGGACGGCCAGCACTTCGGTGGCGAGTTTGTCCGATAAGATGTTAACCGGCTTGCGGGTCATGTAAGCGCCAAGCGCTTTGTCAGCGATGTGCGGGTCGTTTTGGAAGGCGCGCACGAAGTCGCCATGCGTGAACACGCCCGCGAGTTTTCCATCGGATTCAATGACGACCGCCGCGCCACTATGGGCTTGGGTCATTGTCTTGAGTGCGGTGCCGACGGTGGTCTGCGGCGTGACCTTGGCGAGAGCATCGCCGCTGCGCATCACGTCGCTGACGCGGGTGAGCAGGGCGCGACCGAGTGCGCCGTTAGGATGGTATTTTGCGAAGTCTTCGGCGTTCAATCCGCGGGCTTCCATGAGCACCATCGCGAGGGCGTCGCAGAGCACGAGCATGACAGTGGTGCTGGAGGTGGGCGCGAGATTGAGCGGGCAGGCCTCGCGTTGCACAGAGGCATCGAGCACGATGTCGCTGTTCTTCGCGAGGACGCTGGTAGGATTTCCGGTGATGGCGATGAGGCGGGCATCGGCGCGACGCAAATGCGGGAGGAGGTCGATGAGTTCCTGAGTCTCGCCAGAATAACTGAGGAGCACCACGGTGTCGCCTTCATCGAGCACGCCGAGATCGCCGTGGAGCGCGTCCTGCGCGTTGAGGTTCACACTGGTGGCGCCGGTGCTGTTCAGCGTGGCCGCGAGTTTGCGCCCGATGTTGCCGCTCTTGCCCACGCCGCAGACGACGATTTTGCGCTTAGCATCAAGGCTGGCATGGAGCGCATCTACGGCCCGGGTGAATCCGTCATCTATGCGCGCGCTGAGTCTCGCGAGTTCTTCGATCTCGAGTTCGATGACGCGGCGGGCTTGGTCGATGGAGTTCATATCAGGGAAGATGGAAGTTGGAAGATGGCAGATAGGGTAGAAGTCTGCACGTTTCTTTTTATCTTGGAGTTGGCTTTGCAGCACTATCTCCTATCTGCCATCTTCCATCTCCCATGCCTTCTCCCACAGTTGCCAGCTACGTCTCCGACTTTCTCAAGCCGGACATGCTGCATGTATTCCGTCAGATCACTGGGCAACAGGCGGTGACGTCGTGGGTGCTGACGCATAAGCGCGAGAACGAAGACCGGTTTCCGTTTCCGAACAAACGCTTGATCGTGCTGCCGAAGCCTCGCCTCCGCTGGTGGCGTCGATTTGTTTCGAACCACATCAAGCGCGAGCCGTGGACGCTTTTCCGCTGGGAACTGAGGCACGCCTTGCTGGAACTGACTCGTGCGGAGGCGAAGTTGCTGCATATATATTTTGGTCATACGGCGGTGCATTTGCGTCCGCTCATCAAGGCATTTCCGCATCCGGTGGTAGTATCGTTTCATGGCGCGGATGCGGGTGTGGACATGGACAAGCCGGCGCATCTCGCGGCCATGCGCGAGGTCTTTGAATTTGCAACGGTATTGCAGGCGCGCTCGGAAAGTTTGCTGGAGGATTTGGCAAAGCTGGGCTGTCCGCGCGAGAAACTGCGACTGCAACGCACGGGCATTCCGCTGGAGGAGTGGACGTTTGAGTCACGTGAGATTCCGGCTGATGGAAGATGGACGCTGCTGCAAAGTTGTCGCCTCATCGCGAAGAAGGGCGTGGATGATACGATGCGGGCCTTTGCGCAAATCGTAAAGATTTGGCCGCAGGCGCAACTCGTCATCGCGGGAGACGGGCCATTGCTCGGGAACTTGGAGAAACTGGCGGGCGAACTCGGCATCGGCTCACAAGTGCGGTTCACCGGCTTTCTCAATCAGCAACAGCTTCGCGAGGAAGTTTATCGGTCGCATTTGTTTGTGCATCCAAGCCGGATCTCGGCAGATGGAAATCGCGAAGGCATTCCGAATTCTATGCTGGAAGCGATGGCCAGCGGCCTGCCGGTGGTCGCGACAAGGCACGGCGGGATTCCTGAAGCCGTGACCGATGGCGAGAGCGGATTGTTGGTGGCGGAGAATGATGTGGCTAGTCTGGCTGCGGCGATGTTGCGCGTTATTTCCGATGCAACACTGGCAGCAAGTCTTGCCAAAGGTGGACGCCGCTCGGTGGAAGAGAAATTTGATCGCGTGAAGAATATTCAAAGACTGGAGGCGTGCTATCAGGGGCTTATTTCATAGCGTGATGATTTACCACGGAGACGGCACACACCTGTGCCGGTAATAGGACGGGTAGGGCTTCTCGCCCAGTTGGAGTGCGGCTTACATCAAATCGGGCGAGACGCCTTGGTGCGACGCGAGACGCCTCGCACGGCGGCCAAGATGGCCACCCTACCGTCAAAAATTATTACCTCACTATGCCTTTGAAAAATACGCCCGCTGCTTTGCGGAGATGGGCAGACCGAGATGCTCCATGATCTTGAGCATGTCCTCCCAGACGAGGCGTTTTTCCTTGGTGCCTTTGTCTGCATTGCTCTCGCAATGCAACAGATAAGACGGATGGTAGGTGACGATAATGGGAGTGCCGCTGAAGTCCTGAAGAGTTCCCCGAATCCGGGAGACGCTGCCTTCAATGCCGAGTCCGGCGGCTGCGGTCGCGCCCAGGGCGACAATGATACGGGGCTGGATGATGCTGATTTCCTCCTTGATAAAGGGCAGGCAGGCGTCCATTTCAGCCTTGGTCGGCGGGCGATTACGGCTGGCCTGGGGGCTGCCGTCGTTCATCATGGGGCGGAATTTGCAGATGTTCGAGATATAGACACCGGCTCGGGTGAGTCCCATGGCCTGAATGATTTTCGTGAGGAGTTGACCAGCAGGGCCGACAAATGGCTCGCGCTGGCGTTCTTCTTCCGCGCCGGGAGCCTCGCCGATAAACATGATTTCCGCGTCCGGGCTGCCAGCGGCGAAGACCATCGTATCGCGCAAAGTCCCGAGGGCGCGGCATTCGGGAGATTTCTCCGCCTGCGCGGCGAGCGCGGACAGTCGCGTGGCTTTGCTGGAAATCGGTGCAGCGGGAATGGCTTGAGTTTTTCCAAGTGAAGCCCCCAGCGCGGGTAAGCCTAGAAGCTGTCTGGCGGTATCGCTCAGCGGGACATGCGTTACACCGCTGGCGCTGAGCTGGACGAGATAATGCTGAAGCAGGGCGTTGGGGGTGTCGGACATGAATTTGGCTCAGTGGCTAGTCTGGTTTCGAGCCGTGCGCAAGAAGCGACAAGGAGGAAAAGGTGTCTAAATCGCGGTTTTTATAGTTTTTATAGGTTGACTCGACGGGGCAAAATCGGCAAAATGCGGGTAGTTAAGAGTTCTGAATAACCGCCTTCATCATGCTGTCCTACCGCCTCTTTTCTCTGACTGCACTCTGCGTAGGACTGGCCTCCTGTGAAGGCACGAGTAACCCAGCCGTATCGGGCAATGGTCGTGTCATTGGTGGAGTAAAAACCACCGCTTACACCCACACTGAGTCCGATCACAAAAAATACAAAAAAGGTTCTGCCGCAGGTGGCACCCTCAAATACGGCAATGTCCGCAGTGCGGCTGCCGACTGGTCGGTCTATCCCGTTGGAACCCAGTTCAAGATTGATGGCGACCCCAATATTTACGAGGTGGATGACTACGGCTCGGCCTTGGT
>JAYVQB010000374.1:0-21941 GCA_043757085.1 Verrucomicrobiota bacterium | reverse complement strand
TGTGCAGGCGATAGGGTGCGGGCATCTCTTTGTGGCATCTGCTAACCATAACACAACTATCAGAAAATGTCACTACATTTATATGCCGGGTTAATATTAGGAATTTTATTCGCTAATGCAATTCGATCATTTACCGCCAAAAATTTATCACTTTGCCTAGTCATCACAACGTGAATGTTGTGCGATTCGAGTTCTTGTTGGAGTAGATTTGCTATGTTAAGTGTCACCGATGATTGATTGTTGTCTTGTGCTATATCATTTGCTTCAACTCGATCAAAGGAAGGATCAATTACAACGGTGTTAATATTTTGGCCGTTATCTATATAACTTGGACGTAATACAGGATCAATCAATTTGCACAAATCAAGTCTTGAAATAAGCGTAATACCACTTAGCTCCACGATTGGATGACTCATTATAAATTTTATATTGTTAATAATAAACTCTTGGCTGCCTATCGTGCCCTTCAAGACGAGAACGGGCGATGTAAAGGAGATATTGTCGCCATCTTTTTTGTAATCAGCAAATCTGTAGAATGAAAGGATGTTATTGGCTGTAACATAATCGCGTTCTTGAAAGTGAATAATTGTCCAGCCGGGCATTGTTGTTGGATTATCTATATCTTTTTTTCTACTGCTAATTATTGGAGTCGGTGGACGAATTACTGCCGTCTTCCCAGCAATATCTCTTGAATTCTCATGCGTAAGCACTTGAGCTGCGATGGCGAGTCTGAAACCAATAGAGTCGGAGCAGTATAAATTGCCGGAAGCATCTCGTTCAGGAATTTCTACTCGTAATGAAGCGCGAAGTTCACTAGATGGAGTTCGGAAGTCCCCGCCGCGAACAGTCCAGCCGCCAACAAGCCCACCGCCGCGCTCCAATTCATATCGGGTATCTGTGAGTTCGCTGGCGTTGCCGAGCATATCATGGATGCCCAAAGGTCCGGGCTTCAGATTGCCAACAGGTTTCAGTTTGCCGTGGGATGAGGTCGGGCCGGCAAACCACTCGTATTCTTCCGACCTGCCTGCCCACGGACAAGCCTGTTCAAAAATGTCTGGAGAAGCTACAGAACCTCCTCGTGCCGCAAATTCCCATTCGTTCTCGGTGGGAAGCCGCAAAAAACCCTTAGCTTGATCACGCTTTGGCAGTTTATCGGAGGCATTCTTGTTGAGCCAAATATTATAGGCGTTCATAAAGCCATCAATGTTAGAGCGAGTCACATTTACCTTCGGCAAAGACTTGATGTCAGTAGAAATGTTTCCATTGGAGATTGCTGCAAACTGCGCCTCGGTCACTTCATATTTCCCCAAATAGTAAGCGACATCGCAGCCCTTACCCTTGTCGATCACAAAAGAACCTCCAACGCGAACTTTCACAGGTTTCTCTCGATCAAAGCGTCCAGTGCGATCACCAATCATAAATTCACGTGAGGCAAAGGGGTTGTCACCTACGCCCAACTGGACAGGACGGAACACCATCTCACGTCCGCCCGGCATAGGAAGAACCAAATCACCCTCCAGCGGCTGCGGATTGTCCGGTGTAACCGGAGGAACTGCCGCTATGAGAGCTGTTCCGAAGCCGAAAAATAAGCAAATATTTCTCAGCATATTTTTGCAGCCTGTGAAATACTTATTCACTAGGTGTTTGTGTAGTCGGTGCTGGCGCTTGAGAATTGCGTTTTGGTTCGGCTTGCTCAGAAAGGCCATCTTGACCAAGCAGCTTTAGTGTCGCGTCGTCAAACAACCCAGTAGCTTCAATTTTGTGATTATTTTGCCAAATCTTGATGGCCGATTCAGTTTTTGGTCCCAATGCGCCATCTGCTTTTCCGTCATATATGTTTGCAACCTTGAGCTTTGACTGAATAGCGCGAAGAATGAGCGACTTCGTGTAGTGATTGAAATTAGCATAAGAACTTTTGCCAAAAAGCAAATTAAGTGATGAAGGGGGTGTCTTCACTGAGGAGTCGCCGCGCGAATTTCGAGGTGGCATTAAAAAATCAGAAGCCTCAGTGCTTTCAATTGGGACGGGCAGTGTGGCTACCTCAGCATTAATTGCCTTATAAGGTGTTACAACTGAGGACCCCACCTCCGCCCTGACTCCGCATAGCTTAAACATTTCCCTCTCTGAACTTGGTCGCTTAAGCATCTCAGTGAGGTATTTATCCTCGGGGGGGAGTTTGTTTGCCTTTGCAATTCCAGCTAGGTTCTCCAATCTGCTGAACAACACTCGTGCAATTTTATTTAAAGGAACAGTTTTTTCCGCATAGCCCCCATATTGATTGGAAGACCAAAACCGCACTACGTTAGAACCGTCCTCATTTCGATATTTCCCAAGGAAAATAACTGAATGCCCCTTCTCGGTGCTTCCGATGGAATCATTCCACCAAATTTTCATAAAATCACCTGGTAGTGCTCTTTCAAAATCAACAAAGTTCTGCCCAAGCTCAAGATCGTGAAAAAGTTTCGCATTCCCAGGGCCGTTGGCATTCCAACGTCCCCAAATACCAACACCATCAGCTTGGCCGGCCACAGCCAGAGTAGCAATCGCCCCTGATGGCAAATCAAGGCGCTGTTGTTTCATTAGATCACTTACTACTTTAAGAAAAACCAGATACGTAGCACCGGAACAAAAAGAAGGCGTCGCGCGCTCAGGTTTTATATTGAGTATCTTGCTTTTAGAATCCACTTCTATCGCGCTGGAAAGCTTGGAAAGGGCGGCACTCCCCACCGCATACCCTCCACCATTTGGCATTGTCTCAATGGTTTTAAGAACCAATAAATTAAGAGGAGGAAGATCACTATTAGAATTATCTTGCTTAGTGTTAAGCTGTGCCGCAACGAATACGCAGAGCATCTCGCTGCCAGTCCAGAATGTCAGGAAAACAAGGACTTTAATAGTTAGTCTCACTAATTGGTTGCGTCGCATCATGAAATTAAACCTCATTTTCTATCTACGCTCTCATGAAAACCCGTGATAATCCATCCAGAGGCGGTGCGCACCAAATCAAGTTTGGTGGTGCTGATCCCAGAAGCGTTTCTGGTGCCTCCAGAATAAAAATATCGATATTTGATTCGTAGCGTGGCCATAGAACCATCTGCTGCAATAGTGAAATCATTTCCATCTTGCAATGTTTCATAACGTCTCCCAGGCCAGCGCGAGATTAACTTTCGACGGTCTTCCATGATGAAGCCGCGACTAGCGCGCCCGCCATCCTCCTTATAACAGTAGTCAACTTGATTGGCGTAGTCACCCACCCAATCCGCCTCGTTGTTGCTCACATTGTGCGCCCACCAGTT
This sequence comes from Verrucomicrobiota bacterium, assembly GCA_043757085.1. GTDB lineage: Bacteria > Verrucomicrobiota > Verrucomicrobiia > Verrucomicrobiales > Verrucomicrobiaceae > VFKE01. Next base: position 18,645 of record JAYVQB010000374.1, on the reverse strand, counting down.
CTTTAGGAAACTCTGTATGCTTTGACGGTCCGCATCCGCTGAATCTGTTTGTGGAATTGGGTGCGGTTGGTTTGGCAGAAAAGATGCATCCTGCTTCTCAGGCAAGCTTTTTTGCTTCTGCAATTCAGCAAGCTTTGCCTTTGCTTCATTGGTCTCGAGAGCTTGACGATCAATTGCCTTTTGTAGGGCCTGCATTCGCTCTTCATTTTTCTCTTCGATTTTTGCTCGCCCTGCTTCAGAACTAATCGCTACCATTTTTACTTTGGCGAGCTCTTGATAATGATAGGGTGCGGCTGGATCAAGCAATCGTTGCCAATGCTCACGAGCCTTTTCCGGCTTATTTGCAGCTTCAAATGCGAGTGCGAGCTCGGCAGTCACTTCAAAATTCGTCGGGTCGAGCTTGCCTGCCTTTTCCAGTATGCGAAAAGCACCGTTTGTATCTCCGGCTAGTCGGCAGCGTCCGGCACTGCTGATCAGTTCCCGTAATTGTTCAGACAGTGGAGTAATAATGGAAGTTTGCTGTGCAATGTCATGCACATTGTCGGAGGTCAACACCTGTGCGGCGATAGCTAGTCGAAAGCCCACGGAATCCGATGTCCAGGGCTTGCCGGAGGGATCACGTTCTGGCACTTCAATACGGAAGGAGGCGCGCAAATCTCTTTCTGGAGTGCGGAAGTCCCCGCCTCGTGCAGTCCAACCTCCAACCAGGCCGCCGCCGCGTTCCAATTCATAACGGGTATCCGTGAGTTCGCTGGCGTTGCCGAGTAAATCGCAGATGCCCAAGGGCCCCGGCTTCAGTTTGCCAACAGGTTTCAGTTTGCCATGAGACGAGGTCGGGCCAGCAAACCACTCGTATTCTTCCGAGCGGCCAGCCCACGGACAAGCCTGTAAAAATAATTCAGATCGCACCACCACGCCTCCGCGTGCGGCAAACTCCCACTCTTGTTCCGTCGGAAGCCGCACCAGCCCCTTGATCTGGCCACGATGGGGCAGCCGTTCTGCGGCATTCTTGCTAAGCCAAAGATTGTAGGCGCTGATAAAGTTATCGGTGTCAACCCGGCTAATATTCACTTGAGGCAGCAAACTGTCGTTAGCTTTAGCGGGGTTCAAGGGAGCCGCAAACTGCGCCTCGGTCACTTCATATTTTCCTAAATAGTAAGCGACATCACGGCCACGGTTCCCATCAACCACAAAAGATCCTCCAACACGAACTTTCACAGGCTTCTCTCGCTCAAAGCGCCCGGTGGAATCGCCCATAGTGAATTCGCATGACGCGAATGGCTTGTCACCGACTCCCAAGCGAACAGCACGGAACACCATCTCGCGGCCAGCTGGCATAGGCAGGACAAGGTCACCTTCCAACGGCTGCGGATTGTCAGGTGTTACCAGAGGAACTGCTGCCATTAGGGCCATTCCGGAGCCGAGGAACACGATGAAGGCAACTGCACACATCATGCGGTGTGAGCGATTAACGCACCAGGATGTCAACTCAGTATGGTAGCGCATGGCACGCTATCGGACTCTGTGTTGAATAAAAAGTCAAATAAAAAGTGCAAGCGAAAAGGTTTTGGCGTAGAGAAAATAATTGCGATGTGCCTGTCAATTGCCCGCGGCACCCTGCACTGCATTAAAAATCAAACTCCTCATAGGAAAATTTAGGCATTTAGTATATCTTAATTAAAACTTACATTCGACACAATAAAAATTTTGTTGACATCAATTTGTTACTTTGTTTACTTGGATAAAAAATATCCCGTAATTTTATGGCTAAAATTCAAAAAAATTTGCAACTCAGTTTTGTTTTGGTCGTGTGTTCGCACCTTACTAGTTGTGCTACTGACTCTCAAGCCACAAGAACGCAAAGCTCTGTCATTGGAGGTATATTTGGTGCAGTTGTTGGAGGAGTTTTGGGAGGAGTTGCTGGCAAACTTCAAGGTCACAGTGACCAACAAATTAAAGCTGATATTGCATTAGGAACCACTACTGGGATGGCTGCGGGTGCTGTTCGTGGCTACCAATGGGGGGATGCCGTGGCTCGCAAGAAAGAGCAATATGCGAGAACCGAAGATTATGCGATTGACTCCATAAGTGACGCTAAGAGTATGCGAATTGCTGCCGAGAGAGAAAACAGCCGTTTGCAAACCGTGCTTTCCCGAGCATCCACGACCCAGGCCCAACTACGGAGCGAACTCAACAATGGGAAAATTAACCAGCAAGAATACAACAAGCTTAACCAAGCTCTCGGTAGGGAAATCGCAGAGGCCAAACAAAAGTCAGCACGCATCCATCAGGAGATTGCCATTCAAGAATTCGCACGGGGGCAAGTTAGCAACGATACCAGCATTGGAACACGAACTGATATGGATCAGCAGATACAAGGTCTCAAGCAACAAAGCAGTGCACTGGATTCCAATATAAAAAATCTCGTCGCAGTCAGCTCTGGTGGCATGGCCCGCAGCAACATCTCGACCCCTCAGCAACAGTCCGCCTCGTCAAGAATGCCCGCCACTTCGGCTGCTAATGGAGTCTCGCGTGATGCGAACGGAACCCTCTTTCTGGCAACACCTTGATAGTGGTAACGCGCAAACACAATAACCTCTAGTTTATGAAAAGACTGAACTTTTTTCTGCTAGCACACTTTGGGGTGGGGTTTTTCCTCATAAGCTGCTCCATGACAGGCGACCCTCGACAGGGCGGTATTTTCTGGAGCGAGGAAAAAGCACGCGGGCGGCAGGCTCAGTATCACAACCAGCTTGCTTATGAACGCAACGAAACGGCCTTGGTAAGGAACCGTGAGACGGAATTGCGAGGACAGGTGAATTCAGTGCAACAACAGAATGCAGCACTGAGGAACCAAATCTCCGACCTCCGCAGCAACTTGAACGGAATGAAGACGCAGAATATCGCCCTGAAAGAACAGATTTCTGACGTCCAAAGAAGTCTCGCCGGAATGGAAAATCGAAGTGCTGCGCTGGAAACAGATTCCTCCATGCCAGAAGCGACTAAACAAAGTGAACTTAATAAACTCAAAGTCGAAATCGCACAAAAGAGAAGCCAGGTCGCCGAATTGAGCGATCTGATATCCCGATGACCACCGTGCTACATTCTTCTTGGCTTCGAGATGCGAAAGCTCACGCTTTCGTGCGCACTACACTAGCATCATGAACCTGATTTGCGACTTTTTTTCGTTGCTTGCAGGTTGCGTGGAAATGCTGGCGGCATTGGATCGAAGGGGATTATATTTTGCGGCTGGCATCGGGCTGGTGTTGGCGATTATCTGCTGGGTCACTTGTAGCTTTTATTCGAAGCTGTGGAACAAGCGCTACCAAGTTCATTTCGTGCATCACTCACTCTGTGCGCTCGCAGCTCTCCTGACGCTGGCGTTTGCCGTGGTTTTTGCTGCACTCAAATATACTAAAGAAGCCGCCTACGCCTCGGTGATGCTATGGGAAGTCCAGATCAATTCTGATGTGCCTTGGGCAAATGCGACTTTCACAAAAGCCTATGATGCCGTAAAGCACCTCGGTGTTGAGGATTTCACCAATGTTCCTGCACCCAATACACCCGGCAGTCACATTCCAACAAATCATAATGTTTCCATTCTAGCCGCAGTTTTTACCTATGCAACGCAGGCAGCCAAACATTTCAATGCCGCAAGGCCCTTTCTCAGCTTGATTCTTCACAGCCAGACTGACGTGCCAACGCAAGTGCTTGATGCTGATGTGAAAAATTACTTCGCAACAGTAAGTAAGAATTACCCCCCCCAACGTGCTATTTCCTTGGTAACAGTGGAAATCAAAAAAAGCTTGGATGCCCAGCTCCCTAGAGTTGTCATCGTTTCCCGGAGAATAGCCATTGCGGGCTTCGTATTAGTGCAGTTGATTCCATTTGGCTTGGTTGGTCTGGCGGCATATAAAGACATCAAAGTAAAAATCTAGTTAATCATGAGCAACAATCATCTTATCATTGGACTCGGTGGCACTGGTGGCCGAATCATCCGGGAATTTCGCAAGACGGTATTCCAAGAGCATCGCAATATAGAACCATGCGCATGGGATGAGAAGACCAAGACGTGGTTGCCGCCAGTCGCGCGACTCGGCTATCTTTACGTTGATTCAAATGGAGCCGATCTGGAGGGAAACAATGATGCTTGGAAGGTGCTAGGACACTCTGTAAAGTTGCCTCCAGAGAGTTTGCTGCAAATTTCAGATGCTGATGTGCAAAGCGTCTTCAGTAACTCTGTGCGCAGCCCAGGAATTGCGCCTTGGATTGGTGACGCCGCCGTTCTGGGGAAGATGATTGGGAATTCGGGAGGGGCTCAGGGTGCCAATCAGATTCGACGCTTTGGAAGATTTCTGTTCGCGACAAAAATCAGCACTTACATGAGTTCTGTAAACAAAGCGGTTCAGAAACTGATCACTGGCGGCACATCCCAAGTGACTTTTCATGTTTGCTGCACCTTGGCCGCAGGAACAGGCAGTGGCTGTCTCGTTGATGCCATCACTCAAATTCGAAAAGCTTATCCTGACAAACAGCAATACCGTTTGCTTATTTATGCGTTGGTCACTGAAAAAGAAGTTCCCGCCAATGTCGGCAATTTCTACGCAAATCAGTATGCTGCATTGACCGAAATCAACGCGTTGCGGCTGGGCAATTTCCGACCGCATGACCTTGCTGGAGTTATTCCTAGTAGGCTAGATGGTGTGCGTGACAACTACCAGCAGTGCTACCTCATTTCTGACGAAAACGAGCATCACGGCACAGCGACACGAGAGCAACAAGAGCAAATTGTTGCAGATTTTCTCTACCAAAAAATTGTAGCTCTTCAAGGGAATATTCCAGACCAAATTAATAAGGCGGAAAGTTTTGAGGATTTAGCAATGTATCCTCACGAGAATGGCGAAAGGAGCTACTTCTTCGGAACTTTTGGCGTCAAGCGACTCGCCATCCCTGAGGTGGAGATACGTGAAAAGCTCGCTTTTAGTTTTGCACAGCAAGCATGTTTGCAATTCCAGTTTAATAATTGGTCGGACAATGGCTACCTCCGCATAGCACGTAACCGCGATTTACGCGAACTAGTCACTCGTGCGGCAAACAATGAGCGTTGGTCTATTACCCGTGATCATTTCAAACTATCGACAGATTTTCGACTGTCAGGAGGAGTTGCCTGGCCTCGTATAGAGGAAGACTGGGAAACCAGCATTGAGAATGAGAAAACGGACATAATGGAAACAAATGCCAAATCAAAAGAAAAATGGCTTCCGTCGCTACATAATTATGCCAAACAAAAATACGATTCAGGATTTCGGGAGCGGGGGGTTGTGCAATACTACGAGGACAAGGAGCAAGCCAAAGCCGACTACGCCCGGGAAATCCGAGGCAAAGTTGAAGCAGATCTTTTCAATCGTTGGAAAACGGGTGAGGATTCGATCAATGATTCTGACCGAATTCTCAAGGAGCTTCTTGAACATTTAAAAGCAGAGAAAAAGAAAGTGCATGATGCAATCGCGATTGTCCACAAAGCTGAAACGGATTCTGCGGATCTGATGGATGACAACGAAGTGCAGTGGGCCAAGATAGGTTGGATTACTGACGCTATGACCAATAAGTCAGGGAAAGTCTATTCGGCCTATGCAATATCCCTGCGCGACTATTATGTTGCTCGCACTGACGCAGTCGCACTAAGTTTCGCGGAGGAGTTGATTCAGCAGGTTGTGGTTGAGCTTACAGAGTTAGCCAATCAAATTGAGCGTTGCATGGAGCGTGTCAGCAAGGGGATTAAAAGCTTTGACGATGCCATCAGTGCAAGATGCGCCCGAGAGGAAAAAGTTGACTACCAAAAAAGACTGGTGCGTCTCATTGAGCCAGAAATTATAGAGCGCACTATTCAGCGACTTGCAACAGATCGGAAAACACAAGAGGGCCAAGCCCAAGCCGCGAGAGAAAGAATTTGCGCAGAGCTTGGGGCCGATCAGGGATTTACCTCATTTGCGAAACGTATCACCGAAGGCCAATTTCGAGATGCCTTGAGCGAAGCTTGTGATATAGCCGCAAGCACAGCTCACGAAAATCTATTCAAGGAGTCGACTTCTGATTTTCGCCGGATTATGGGTGTCAATATCATTGAAAAGCTCAACGAGCAATACGGTGGAATGACAGATGAATTGGAAATTAACATTCGCACTTTAATGAAGAGTGCTGCTGCCTACATGACCTTTGATTTGGGTCCGAACAATCCTCAACCAGCGGTTTTATTGCGCGATGCTCAAATGCCTCCGATGCCTCAGGGATCAATCACGGTTTTCCTTCCGCGCTGTCCAGCGCTTGATCAAACTTTCCGCAGTGCCCTCAAGAAAGCTTTGCAAAGCGCACTAAGTGGAGGACAGACTGTGCAGGTTGTGGATTGTGACCACAATCCTCACGAAATCACAATTGTGAGCACACGTCACTGGTTTGCTTTACGGTTCATGAAACCTCTCGCTACGCTTAGGGACAAATATCAGGCTAAAATTCGTGGTGATGAAAGCCTTGCGGTTCACCAGATTCATCTCGAAAACCACCGATCCGAAGTGGATGGTGTTCCCTTGGGGCGTGGTTTTACCATACTCCCTAGCCTCTTCACTCTTGACGACGACGCCACCCGAAGAAAAGCTCTACCCATACTGCTGCTTGCCAAGAGTATGAACATGATCTCGACAATAAAGAACCCAGACACTGGTTTAGAAGGACTCTACTTTGTTGCTGAACGTAATGCTGCCGGGAGGGCATTGACCGCACCCATTGATCTTAATGTGATGACGATCACAGAACTTGGGGACAAGATTACAGCCGATCTATTCGAAACTATTGAAAGCAAGGTTCGGCAACGCCTGCTGTCTGACGAATTGCGTCACATTGATAAGAAGAGCGAAATTAACTCATCTCTTGATGCATTTCTTGACGATATTTATTCAGAACGAAAGCAAAACGATCTTGATGCCGTCTATAAACGCTTTCTGGCCGCCACGGACGAAGCAAAGAAGCTGGTCTCCAATCCCCATTGAGTATGTCTATGACAAAAACAAAGTATTACCGCTGTCGCAATGCGCGTTGCGATTTGGCCAAGAAACAGCCTAGGCAGACCATAATTGTTTGCGATGGCAAACGCTCGCACGCCTGTCCTTTGGAAGACCCAGAGTGTGATCGCACAAACTTGCGTGAAATTGATCCGCCAAGCAGCAAATTCCCAGTGAAACTAGTAGCTATCGCGGTTGCTGTTTTGTTAATTGTAGCACTAGTAGTATATCTCTGGCCTTCACCTACACCTCCCACTCCACCACTAGGTGTGGAACAATTGTTGCGTGAGGTTTGGCCTTGGCTCAACGCAACAACCGCCCCTTGAATTCTAATCTGATCGTGTCTTGCTTTATCAAGCGGGTCCTTCAGGACGACTAAGAATATGAGTGCACAACTTACTCCCTCAACAGGAATCAAGGGCAACAACGATTACCATGGCCCCGCCAAAGCCAGTTGGATTATTTTAGCTGTCGCTTGTGGCGCAGCAGCCGTTCCTTTTCTTGGATTTGCCTCTTGGTTGATCGCTGGCCCACTGTTGACTATCACAGTCATCCTTGGGATCGTTGTCATTGCACGTGGCGGAACAGGACACGGAATCGCCATACTTCTAGCCACATTTGTCGGTGCACCAGTCTTTATTCTTGTAGCACCATTCGTTTCATCATTTTTGGGGCTGGCTGGAACTGGAGCGGCGCTACAACAGTCTGACCAGAAAGCAAAAGCCAACGCTGAAGCTCAACGACAGACTCCCAGTCTGCCTATTACACCACAGAGAGACAGCCAGCCATCGGCCGCACCACCTCAACCGGCTCCAGTCCCAGTCTCCGAGAGTCCAGCAAGGGCACCCATATCTGTCGAATTTGAAAACATAAAACAGCTGCTTCAGACACAGTCTCCGACAATTTTTACTTTGAAAGGAAGGAACATGATTGCGGAAGGGCCAAGAGGCTTTCTGACTAGCAGTGACAAGTTGGATGTGGCGCAGCGTAAACTCGTTCAGATGGAAAACTACAATCGGGAGAAGATGTTCACTATCATTGCAAAGCAAACTGGAAAGACGCCTGAAAATATAGCGTCAATATTTGCAGAAATGGCCAGACGCTCGGTTGGATCTTCATATACTACTCCCGTCCAACAACCCTGATTTTACTTTTACATGCAACTCAGGAACAAACTTGTAGTTGTTATAGTTTTAGCAGGTTGCATTAGCCTGTTTATTTTGTTGCTTGCAAAGTCACGCTCACACACAAAAGATGAAACTTTCACAGGCTATTTCAAAAAAAACTCTAATTCGCAATTGCGTTGCCCTCCGGTAGAATTTTTTGATGATTTGCTCACGCAGCAGTTGGTTCATAATGCCATTGTGGGTGATCGTGCGGGTGTGCAGTCCACGAAGGCGGCGGGTGCGAATGTGAACAAGCATGGAAAGCAGGGTGTCACTCCCCTCATCGTCACCCTGCTTAATTTTAGCTGGCAGGGATTTGATTTGCTCCTGAATGCCGGGGCGGATCCCAATCTGCACGCCGACAACGGAGACTCCGCCATCACGGTCGCTGCCATCATGCCGGATTCATCATATCTGCAATCTGCCTTGAAGCACGGCGGGAGGGTGGATGATCCTGATTCACATGGGCGCACGCCCCTCATGCTTGCTGCTGCTCGTGCACGAGGTGAAAATGTGAGATTGCTGCTTGAATTTGGAGCAAATGTTCACGCCCGAGATGGACGCGGAAACTTCCCTCTCATCTTCGCCATGCAATCTCCACAGCCTGATCAAGCGACGGTGAAGTTGCTCATAGGGCACGGAGCACGGGTCGCGGACGTTAATCCTGCCGGGCTGACTGCGCGAGACTATGCGGCAGCTTTTGAAAATCCCACTCTACTAAAATGGCTGAGCAAACCATGACGATACATTCATGAAGCGCCCCCTGTCATTTTGCATTTTTTGCATTTCAGTCGCTTTCATAAGCGCTGTAGTGGGTGCAGATTATCGCGAGCCAGTTCAGCTCACGGAAAATTTGGCATCGGAAGCACTTGATCCTGCTCTAATGTGCCTCTCTATCTATTGTGATGCGAGAGTCACGGGATGGGAGGGACCACTTCAGCAATTGGAGTCATTGCCTCTGGACGATCCCTCATCTGGATTTCATGCTGGATTGTATCAGCGATCTGAAAACGGTTTGCGATTGCTTTGTCTCACGTTCCGGGGCACGGAATTAACGAGCGCCAAGGATTGGAAAACCGACTTTTTACAAGCATTGGGCGAAGAGCCTGAGCAGTATCAATTAGCGCGCGAACGCTCGCAAACGCTCAAAGCTTACGCTTTGCATCGCAACGGAATCGAGCCAATTCGCCCTTCTCTCGCAGGACATTCATTGGGAGCGGGGCTTGCAGCCTTTGGAGGCCTGTGCTGGCGTTTGCCCAGCTTTTGTTTTGCCTCTGCGCCATTAGGTAGCGGAACTCAACACACCGCAACGCGCATCCACCCAGATTCCCTACGCACCGCCCCAACATATCTCACCCATCTTTTCATGCGAGGTGATTTGGTGCCTGACAGCACACTGCTGATGGGCGGACATTTTGGCCGGGTAGTTGATCCTGAGCTTGATTTGCCCGGTTCATCAAAAGACCACCTTCCGACAGAGAAGCTGCTCGGTCTGCTCGACTTGGCTGGACTGGACATGAAGCCTCTAATGAAAAAAGGCACAAGTATGAAATTCATCGCTGACAAAATGGCGCGGCACTCTTGCGTTAATTATGTGCAAGCTTTACTTGCCCACGCCTGCCAACTACCGGATGGATTGGATATGATTGGCTATTGGAAATCACAGGGAAGTTTTTTTTCCGTTTCTTCCACGGCCACATGCTTTGCACTCAAAGCCAATGGCACACTGACTTTGCAAAATGAAATCACGGTTCTTGGTGAACATAATCTCACCCTTGATCAAGGACGCTGGCACTATGATTCCGGTCGGCTTAAGGTTTATCTTCCAAATTTAGCGACCCTCGAATACGAACTTGTCGCACATGAAGCCAGCAAAGCGGTGCAATGGCAGCGCGTGCGTGCAACTCCTGACCGCGAGGGCTTTTTGCGCGAATGGCAACGAAATCACAAGACAGATGGCCGTGGTGCACTATTGCTGCTTGAAAGTGCATGCTTGTTAATGAAGGGAAAGAGGGTTTCCTGGTTTTCCGCCGATCATGATTTATTTTCCGACCTCCAGCCATGAACCTATCGAAGCCACCCCTGTTTTTTACTTGCATACTCCTATGCCTTGCGGCCATAAAATCCGTGTGTGCGCAGCAGGCGGATGAGTTTGATCTCCTGAAGACTCAAGTGCAGTTGCGTGCCACTGGCATTGAGGAGTTAAAAAAGCGTGGGGTGCTAAAAGAGATATCTGGAGGAATGTTGTCCGAAGCATCGTCAGACATCACACCGCCACAGCGTCGTTTGATGGAAGAAGAAAACTCAACACGGCTTCGTCTCTTTGAACTAATCGCCGCTCGAACACAAAAAACACCATCTGAGGTTGCCAATTCCTTCCATTCACTGGCCTTGCAAAGTCATTCTGCAACTGTGCCGTTTATTCAAGTTACTCCGAATGACACCAATACTCCCCCTCCTCCGCCCCCTCCGCCGCCATCCAAGCCACTTAAAGTGCTCACCCGTCCCTTGTCTGCGCTATACTCAGAGCCATTACCAACAGCTCTAAAGATCAAAGAAAATATGCCAGCTTTTAGCGTTTACTACGTCTACCAAAAGCAGGCTGGTTGGTATGAGATTGGCACAGACAACAAGGGTAAAAAACTCGGCTGGATGAAGGCGGACGATGTTATGGAGTGGAAACAGAATCTGGTGGTTGCCTATTCCCATCCAGAAGGCCGCAAGCCGGTTCTAATGTTTCATGAAAAGCAACCGCTGAAAACACTAGTGGAACAGCCGCGGGCAAGTCGATCCACCGGGGCCAGTCAACTTTATGAGTCCATTGAACGAGGGCGCATTCCTTCAAATTTCCCGGTGAAGACGATGGAACCCTATCATGCGGTTGACAAAAAGGCACAGTTTTATGTTCTGCCAATCCTCAGCTATGAGGTGACAGAGATGGATGGGCGTGAGGGGCGCATCCTACAACTTGCTGCGGCAAGTCGGGAAAGAGGCGCAACACCACCAGGATTTCATCCAACGCCTCAGCCAAATGGTCAATCGAGTGATTTGCAGGTCGATGTTGTCTTCGTTATGGATCTGACCCTCAGTATGGGACCGTTTGCGTCTGCCACCTTGCAAATGATCAGAAACATTGTCGCCAAGCTTGGCTCGGACACTCAGATTGTGCAATCCATGCGATTCGGATTCTGGGGCTATCGCGACTTCCCCGAAAAGTGTCCGGGTATCGAATTTAACACCCGCAACTTCACTCCCGAGCTGTTACCCCTTGCTGAATTTGCGGGAAGCTTGGGCGATGTGAGAGAGACTAAAGTTGATAGCGTGGACTACGAGGAAGACGTCTTGGCGGGTGTCACCGATGCTATCCAGAAAACCCATTGGCGTGCCGGCGCACTTCGCCAAATCATTCTTGTAGGCGATGCCCCTGGGCGGTCACCGGGCATGTTGGGGAGGCCAGGGCGAGGCTTCCCAGGCTATCCGAATGGTCCCAAGGGCACTAAATCTGGTCTAGATGTGGAGGGTGTGCGTGCGTTGGCGAACTCCCGAAAAGTGTATATCACTGGCTTGTATCTGAAGGAGGACAAATGGAAGGATTATGCTGAAGAAGGCAAAAGGCAGTTTCAGATACTCGCGCACAATCCCAACAACCGCGTAGGAGAGGAGAATATGAGAGAGTTGGTCGCTGAAGACCCCAGTGTATACGCAGATACGGCGGAGTCACTGTCGAATGGGATCATCGAAAACCTTCGCCGTGCGCGCTCTGGCCAGAATCCTGAACCAAATCGGGATGATAAACCATCTACATCTCCCATCATCACAAAAGGGGGGGGAGCTAAAAATGCAGGCTTAGAACTGGCCAACAACATGTTTCGTGGAGCCTATGTAGAATATCTCGGTTCCAAAGACTCCACTCCCGTTCCGCGCGACGTGACGGTATGGGCCTCTGACAAAGATTTGATGGATCCAATCGTGCAGTCTCTGGAGGTGCAGGTGTATCTCACCAAGAATGAGTTGAACAATCTAAAGCTCGTTGCCGACTCCATTGTGAATGCTGGATTGCGCCAGAAAATCAGCGGTGAGGATTTTTTCCAGGCACTTCAAGCAGTCGTGACCTCAGCCGCTGCCGACCCTGAACAGATACGGAAGGCTGAAACACTCGCTAAAACGGGCCTAATCCCGGAGTTTATTCATGATCTTCCTTATCAAAGTTCACTTATGCAAATGACAAAAGAAACTTGGGCGCGAATGTCACCCGATGCTCAGGATCAGTTCATTAACACGGTGCTTGCGAAACTGCAATACTACCAGTTGGTGCATGATAATTCCGATCTTTGGGTGGCGTTGAACGAAGGTGATGACCGCGACAATTGGGTGGCAGGCATTCCCCTTGACCAGCTTCCCTAAATCAGACATGGAGACGCAACCAAACATTGTTTATCGGTTGCGCCAAGTGACGCAGAGGCGTGAAGCTGGGGGGGCGGCATTCAACCTTTCGATTTCAGACGTTGAAATCCGTTCAGGTGAAATGATTGTATTTCTCGGGGAAAGCGGTTGCGGTAAGAGCACTTTGCTAGATCTCTTGGGCCTCGTGGCCAGACCAGCTTCAGCGTCAGCTTTTGAAATTACTATCCCTTCTCACGCCCCTTTCAATCTCATAAATGCTAGTGAATCCCACCTAGCTGAGCTACGCAGAATACATCTTGGATACGTTTTACAGCGAGGTGGACTATTGCCCTTCTTAAATACGAGCGAAAATGTAGCTCTTTCCTGTCGTCTCAATGGAATTCGTCATGCCGATGCTCATGTAGAGGCAATACTTGATGCACTACATATCGGCGAACATCGCTTGAAAAAGCCAGCTTTGCTATCCGGAGGCCAACGTCAGCGCGTGGCTATTGCACGTGCTCTGGCTCATCAACCCGCTATTTTGCTGGCAGATGAACCCACAGGGGCCGTGGACAAGCACACAGCGCGAGAAATTCTTGCTCTACTGAGATGGGCGGCTCATTCGCTCGGCACTACGGTGCTAATCGTCACGCACGATGAGCAGTTGGTGGCACATGTTACGGATCGTGTATTTACCTTTGATGTGCAGCGCACTAGTGAAAATGAAGTTCATTCCATACTATGGGAGACAAACTGGCAGTCCCGAAACAAGACCCCCGCTTGACGAAAACGACCCGCACTAGCAGGATTGTGCCAGGCTTGGTGCTGCGTCTCGCAGTAGCCGATTTGCGGCATGAGAGCTTGCTCAGCTTGTGCCTCGTATTGGCCCTAGCGGCAGTGATTGCGCCAATGCTTTTGTTATTTGGATTAAAATACGGCACGATTGAAACACTACGCCAACGTTTGGTTCGTGATCCAGCTAAACGCGAGATCGGTCTTCGTAGCACTGCTCCGCACTCTCGGGGGTGGCTTGCGAAGCTTTCACAGCGTCCAGAAGTAGGATTTTTGGTTCCGATGACCCGACAGATTGCGAACGATGTGACAGTAACAACTCCTGGCTCTCCGGGCAATTGCCGACTCGCCTTGTTGCCGACCGCCGCCGGTGACCCTTTACTGATTGATAACGGCGTATCAGAGCCTAAAAATGAAGAGGCGGTTCTCACTGCGCTGGCGGCAGACGATTTGGGTGTAACTGTCGGAGGAGTTATAGAAGTGCGAGTGGAGGCCACTCGTGAGAACCAAATAGTGCGCCAAAATATTCGATTGAAGGTCTCTGGCGTTCTCCCATCACGTGCTAGCAACCTGCGCGCACTTTACACACAACTCTCCTTACTGGAAGCGGTTGAGTCATTCAAAGATGGCATCGCTGTTCCAGATTATGGTTGGGCGGGTGGAGAATCAGTCGTTCCGTCTGCTTATGATGGTGTTATTGTGTTGAGTGCTGAAGCCCTGACAAAAGAAATGGAAATACGCCTTCAAACAAATACGGGACTTGGAACTATTCATCAACTCGCTTCACAAGAAATGGAGTCTCGCGTTGGTTGGAAGGTGCCCAAAGACGTTTTTGCTTATCTGCTGGAAAACGCGTCCAGCACGATTGGATCAGATAGCATTGCTGCCGTGCGTGAGCGATTGCGTGGATTGCCTGCGGATGTCACTCCTTGGGTGCGTCCCATAAATATTGTGCTCAAGCAAGGCAACCTAAGTCATCCTATTTCTCTCCAATTGGCCACACGACCATTGACAGATGAAATGGCAGCAAAGTGGAAAGTGTTTCCGCCATTTTCTCTTACTCCCATACAATCGGAAGACAATCCGATTGTGCTGGTTCCGGCATCAATCCCCGCATCTGATGAGCTTGTGATTTTGCAATTGTCTGAGGGTGCAAGTGCTTCGCTTAATTTTAAAGTGCGATTGTCTCCGGCGGCACTGGCTGAGAATTCTCCCGTTCTCGCACCAGTGTCGTTTGCGAGTCTGCTTCGACGCGCCAAAGAACGAACGGTTCGACTGGCGGAGGATGGACGAACTTTGATATTGGAGCGAGCTGGTTATTCAGCATTTCGACTTTACGCTAAAACTATAGACGACGTGGAGCCGCTCAGGAGACATTTGGAATCCGAGGGGTTGACGGTCACCACTGAAAGCCAGCGAATCAGCGAAGTAAACGAACTTGATCGTCAGCTCACACGTGTCTTTTCCTTGGTTGCCTTTGTCGGCATCGCGGGTGGATTGGCTGCTTTGGTGGCAAGTTTGTGCGGGTCTGTCGAACGTAAACGTCGTGAACTAGGCATTCTGCGCCTCATGGGTCTGCCTCGTGCAAGACTCATGCGTTTTCCCCTTTCTCAAGGATTAATGTTGGTGAGCACAGGATTTTTTGTTGCGTTAGCAGCATTTTACTCAATTTCTGTAATTGTGGATCAGTTGTTTAGTGAACATCTTGCGATGGGTGAAAGTTTCTGCCGCTTACCATCAACAGGAATAGCATTGACTTTCGGTGGTGCTTTGGCTTGTGCTGCAGCAGCTTCAACGTTCGCTGGCATCCGCGCAATGCGTTCGGAACCCGCGGATGTGCTTCGAGAGGAATGACTTATGAAACCCGCCTTATTTATAAAATACATTTCTCGAATCACTATTGTTTTGATGCTCTGCGCAAAAGTTCATGCCCAGAGCAACACTGATCTGCACCCTCTGCCAGATGATCTTGTGTTGCCGATGCCAGATGGGAACACCATGATTTTTCGCCCTGTCTTTCTTGGGGTGGGCGACGGTCCATTTGCGCAACGCGAGTTTAAAATTGGGGGACGTGAAGGCGATAACTTTCGGGAAACTCCAACCAAAGTGCAACTCAGTGGTTCGTTCCTTCAGGAACAAAATGGAAACCACGACTGGATGTATTACATTGGAAAATTTGAGGTCACTTCCCGGCAGTTCGCAACAATTATGGGCAATTCCGCACTGGAGACCACAATCTCAAACGGCAACTTACCGAAAACAAACGTGAGCTGGCTTGAAGTTCAGCAGTTTATCGCCAAATTCAATGAGTGGTTGCTGCGCAACGTTAGATCAAAGCTGCCAAGCAGAGAGAATATACCGGGCTATTTGCGCTTACCGTCTGAGCAGGAGTGGGAGTTCGCAGCAAGAGGAGGCTCTAGAGTAGATGCAGGCAGATTCGATCGCAAAGTGCCCTACGATGGTGATTTAGCACGTTTCGAATGGTTTGGTGGCATACGATCTTCTCATAATAAACTCAAGGAAGTGGGCTTGCTCGATCCAAATCAACTCGGTATCCATGACATGCTTGGTAATGCGTCTGAGCTTGTAGAAGGTATTTACCAAATTGAATACTATCAGGCCCGTCCAGGGGGGCATATTCTACGCGGTGGCAGCTTTCGCACACCAGAAGCGGATATACGAGTATCCGCTCGCACTGAACAATTTCCTTATGAATCTAATGGTAGCCCGTCTCGGGCGGATGATGTTGGTTTTCGGCTTGTTATCTCCAATTCTGTTTTTACGGGTTTAACAGCATTGCAGCAATTGAAAGAGACGTGGCCTAAATATGCAAAATCTCGTGATGTGCCCATGCCACCGGGAACCGCATCTTCACCCTCAGTAATTCAAACTCGTGTTGGCCTTTCTGACACTGGCCATATTATTGATGAGTTAGAAAAGCTTTTAACTCAATCAGACAATCTTCCAAATGGATCCCGTGAACAATTAAATCTTCTTCGATCTTCATTCGGCGACATTGAATCCGGCATAATTCGCGCCGAAAAAGAAATGGCCGTGGGTGGTGTCCATCAAGCTTCTGAAGCTATCTACCTTATCACAAAAAATTTTTATCTCGTGGAAGTTGCAACTAAATATCCAGATCAATATGCGGCAGATAAATTACTGGAATTCGAGGATCGAGTTAAATGGGGCAGAGATCGATTAGCCTATGCTATGAGTAATGTTCTCATAAAGGCACGAACCGAAATCGTAACGGCTGCATTCAATGAATACTTAGTCCAGCTTAAAGAACATTCCGACGGTGCGTTAGTTACCGAAAGAGCCAAGGAATTTTTTAAAGAATATGAAATAAACAAGAAATTGAATATGGACAGTTGGCTGGAAAAATTACGGGAAGACGCACATCTCTTGCCAAAAAATAAGTAAATTTAGCAGGTTGTTGAAACATTACCCGTTCTTCAACACCTCAATAAACGCCTCCTGCGGGATGTTCACGCGCCCGATGGATTTCATGCGCTTCTTGCCTTCTTTTTGTTTATCGAGAAGTTTTCTTTTACGCGAGATGTCGCCGCCGTAGCATTTTGCGGTTACGTCTTTGCGCAGGGCGCTGATGCGCTCACTGGCGATGATCTTGCCGCCGATAGCAGCTTGAATGGCGACGACGAAGAGTTGCTGAGGAATGACTTCTTTTAGTTTCAATGCCAGGGCGCGACCGCGGGACTCCGCTTTACTGCGATGGACGATGGTGGTGAAGGCATCCACGGGCTCGGTGGCGACGAGCATGTCCATCTTGACGAGTTCGCTGGCCTGATAACCAGCGTGCTCGTAGTCCATGCTGCCGTAGCCTCGGGTGACGCTCTTGAGCTTGTCATTGAAGTCCACGAGGATTTCGTTGAGCGGCAACAGGCAGGTGAGAATCACACGGCTGCTGTCGAGGGTCTCGGTGTGATCTACGCTGCCGCGCTTGTCCATGACGAGGTTCATCATGTCGCCGATGTATTCGTTCGGCACCATGAGGAAAACTTTCACCATCGGTTCGCGAATTTCTTCGATCTCCGCCGCGGACGGGAGGAAGGCGGGATTGTCCACGATGAGTTCCTCGCCGTTGGTTTTCTTCACTTCGTAAATAACAGAAGGATAGGTGCTGATGACATCCATCTGAAACTCGCGACGGAGGCGTTCTTGCACGATTTCCATGTGGAGCAAGCCGAGGAAGCCGCAGCGGAAACCGAACCCCAGCGCAGCACTGCTCTCAGCAGAGAAGGTGAAAGCGGAGTCGTTGATTTGCAGCCTGCCCATCGCGGTCTTGAGCGACTCGAAGTCATCGGTGCTCACTGGATAAATGCCGCTGAAGACGAGCGGATGGATTTCCTTGAAGCCGGGCAGCGGTTCCTTCGCCGGATTGCGGGTGCCAGTGAGGGTGTCGCCGATTTTCACATCAGCTGTGCTCTTCACATTCGCGATGACATAGCCGACATCTCCCGTGTGGAGTTTTTCCACAGTGTCCATCTTGGGGCGAAAGACGCCCACGTCCTTCACTTCGTAATCCAGTCCAGTGCTCATCATGCGCACTTTCTGGCCCTTGATGACACTGCCGCTGAAGATGCGCACATAAGAGACGACACCGCGATAGGCATCGAACACAGAGTCAAATACCGACGCGCGCAGGTGTTCTTCGCCAAGAGAAACCGGCGGCGGGATGAGGCGGACAATGGCTTCGAGAATGTCTTCGATGCCGATGCCCATCTTCGCGCTGGCGGACACGGCTTCATCCGCAGGAAGCTGGAGCACGTCCTCAAGCTGGCGTTTGCATTTTTCAACGTCGGCACTCGGAAGGTCGATCTTGTTGATGATGGGAATAACGTAGAGATTCTGTTGCAAGGCGAGGCTGTAGTTCGCCACTGTCTGGGCCTCGACGCCCTGAGATGCATCTACCAGAAGCAATGCGCCCTCGCACGCCGCGAGCGAGCGGGAAACTTCATAGGAAAAGTCAACGTGACCGGGCGTGTCGAGCAGATTCAGTTTATAGACATGCCCGTCCTTCGCCTTGTAATTCATGGTCACCGGATGGGCCTTGATCGTGATGCCGCGCTCGCGCTCCAAGTCCATGGAGTCGAGCAACTGATTCTGCTGCTGCCGGACGGTGATGGTGTTGGTGAACTCCAGCAGACGGTCGGACAACGTGGTCTTCCCGTGGTCAATGTGGGCGATGATGGAGAAATTGCGGGTGCGGGAAATGGGCATTG
>JAYVQB010000373.1:0-5720 GCA_043757085.1 Verrucomicrobiota bacterium | reverse complement strand
CGGATTTCCTGGCCGTTTCTCCAAATCCACCAGACCGGTGATGTTGACGTTGACCCCCGCGTGATGGATGCCGAGCGCCAGCGCATCATCGATCATTTGCACCTGGAGTCCCTTGATGGACGGCGGCTTCGGAAAGGGCGTCGTGTCTGGAACCGTCGCCTGCGCAGTCAACGGAACAATCGGCAAAAGAATGAGGAAGGCCGCGAAGAGGAATTTAAGCGTTCGGTTCATGGGGATAGTCGAACACTTTCCCTGACCTGAAAAATCCAGCATGCGCTTGATCGGGCTGACGGTGACGGTGATGATGGAGGCCGGATATATCATAGGGAAAGAAGTTGGTCTTTACGGACACAGTGAATAAAAATTAATAAGATGGCGAGGAGTGGTTTGATGAAGATGAAGCGGACGGTTGAACGGTTACGGTTCAATTTTTCTTTCCACCCAGAATGGCCGCAGCTTCAGGATGGCGCGCGAGAATGGCGCGGAGTTTCCCGACGACATCTGGCTGGGAAGTGGCGTGGTCACGTATCGACTTCGCCGGGTCGCGCAGCACAGGAGCGAGACTCACTCCATCAATGGGCTGTGGCCCAGTGGGCGCGGGCAACCCCGCGAGTTCGGCGAGTGTCGGGAAAATATTCACCGTCTCGGCGAGTTGCTTCGTGCAGGCGCGCCTGCGGGATTTTTTTGAAATAATGCGAGCGAAAACTTCGACTGCGGGTGGAGGTCGAAATACTTTTGCGGAGCGGTGAGCGGCAGCGGCGGCTTCACAAAACCCAGCGCGAGAAAAAACGGTGCACCGCGCTCCTTCGCCGCGCCCAGACGGCTGATGCCTTCGTCGGCAATGCGCCCGGCGGCAGAAGCGTTGTCGGGCACGTCCATCGATTCGATGGCCGCACCACGCGGGAGCGACTTGATCTCGTCGAGCTTCTGGTTAGTGAATAATGCCTCCTCGTTCGTGAGCTGTCCGTTGGCGGAGTTCCTTGGATTGAGATACTCGGCGACCTTCTCCTTGTGAGTCGGAACCGACCACGAAGCCTCGTCATCGCGATTGCCGTGGCCGGTGTGGAGGACTTTCCCAACTGCCAGTGCCGGGTGAGCGAGACGCATCACCTACTATCAACTCTCACACTCTCAATCTTCATTTAAACTTGCCCTTTGCGGCATCCGGTGTTTCACCATTACAGTCATGGCCGTCCCACTCTTAAGCGTCAACGCACAAAATCATCCGCTCGAAGCGGAATTCACGGAGGCGTTTGCGCGGGTGTTCCGCAGTGGCGTTTTCATCATGGGGCCGGAGATCACGGCACTGGAAGAAGAAACCGCGAAACTCGTCGGCGTGAAACATTCCATCGGAGTTTCATCGGGCACCGACGCCATTCTGCTCGCGCTGATGGCGCTTGGTATTGGCCCCGGTGACGAAGTGCTTTGCCCGGCGTTCACTTTCTTCGCGACGGCGGGCTGTGTCTCGCGTGTTGGAGCCACGCCGGTTTTCGTGGATGTCTGCGCAGATGATTTCAATATCAACGTCGCAGATGCTCGCGCAAAAATCACGCCGCGCACCAAGGCCATTATCCCGGTTCATCTTTTCGGTCAATGCGCCGACATGGATGCCGTCATGACTCTGGCCAGCGAGCACAATCTTTACGTCATCGAGGACGCAGCCCAAGCCATTGGCTCCAGCCAACGTGGACACGACGCAGGCACCATCGGACACTTCGGCTGCTACAGTTTCTTCCCCAGCAAAAATCTAGGCGGACTGGGCGATGGCGGATTGCTCACCACCAATGACCCTGCGCTCGCTGTCCGCGCCAAGGCCATGCGCAATCACGGCATGGAGCCAAAATATTATCACTCCATGATCGGCGGGAACTTCCGGCTTGATGCACTTCAGGCCGCGCTGCTTCGCGTGAAGCTGCCGCATTATGCGGAATACAATGCCAAGCGCCAGGCGAACGCCGCCTATTATATAGAGAAGCTCTCATCGCTGCCCGGCCTCGTCCTGCCCATCACGTCCGATGGCAACACGCACATCTGGAATCAATTCACCCTGCGCGTTCTCGGCGAAGGCAAACGCGATGCCCTGCGCAATCATCTAGCCGCGAAAAAAATCGGCTGCGACATTTACTATCCCCTCACGCTAGACAAACAAGAATGCTTTGCCGCTCTGCCAAAATCATCGCGTCGTGGATGTGAAGTCTCTCATCAACTCGCCAAAGAAGTCATCAGCATCCCAGTCTTTCCCGAACTCACCAGCACCGAGCGAGAGGAAGTCGCCACCACCATCAAAGAATTCCTCATCGCATAATTTTCTTCATTCTTCATCCTTCATCCTTCATCTTTCATCCTTTCTTCCCCATGTCCCTCGCCCCTCTCCTCCAGCAAGCCGTCGCCGATGGCAAACTTCTCGACTCCAGCCTGAAGAACATCAACGCCCTTCTCGCCTCCGGCACCAATCCCATCTATTGCGCCAGCATTGAAGAACTTGCCGCCGCCGGGCAGTGGACCGAGTTGAATGATCGCTTCTTTACCATCGTCAAGTTCGGCACCGGCGGCTTGCGCGGACGCACCATCGGCAAGGTCGTCACCAAGGCTGAGCGCGGCACCGCTGCCGCAGATGAGCGCCCGCAGTTCGCTTGCGTGGGCACGAACTCCATGAACGAATACAACGTCTCACGAGCCACGCAGGGACTGGCGACGTATTGCATCAAGTATCGCAAAAACGCCGGACTCAGCGGCAAGCCCAAGATCGTCTTCGCCCATGACACGCGACATTTCTCCCCTGAGTTCGCCGTCAAGTGCGCGCAGATCGCCACCGATCTCGGTTGCGATGTCTATCTCTTCGACGGCCCCCGCGCCACGCCAGAAATGTCCTTTGCCGTCCGCCAACTTAGAGCAGACGCAGGCGTCATGCTCACCGCCTCGCACAACCCCGCGCACGACAACGGCTACAAAGTGAACTTCGCCGACGGCGCAGGCATCGTCGAGCCACACGCCACTGGCATCATCACCGAGGTCAACGCCATCAAGAGCGAAACCTACACTCCGCTCCCCGCCGCCGAACGCGGATCGCTCACGAAACTCGGCGTGGATATGGACACCATTTATCTCGCCCGCGTGGAGTCACTCATGCTCCAGCCGCAGCTCTTGGAGAAGGCGCGGAATTTGAAGATCGTCTATACCGCGCTCCACGGCGCAGGTGGCGTCCTCGTTCCTCGCATCCTGCGGAAGCTCGGGTTCAATTTGCTCACCGTTCCCGAGCAAGACATTTTTGATGGTCGCTTCCCCACGGTGGCTTCGCCCAATCCTGAAAATGCGCCCGCACTCGCAATGGCCGTGGCCTTGGCCGACAAAGAAAACGCCGACATCGTCATCGGCACCGATCCCGACTGCGACCGCATAGGCGTCGGCGTGCGCGGATGCGATGGCAAGATGCAGCTCCTCACCGGCAACCAGACCGGCTCCCTCATCGGCTGGTATCGTATCAAAACGATGTTCGACCTCGGCATCCTCAATGACAGCAACAAGAGCCACGCCGTCTTCATCAAGACCCTCGTCACCACCGAACTCCAGGCCGCCATTGCCAAAGCTTTCGGCATCGGCGTTGTCAACACCCTTACCGGCTTCAAATACATCAGCGCCAAGCTGGAGAAATACGAACAAGCCCTGCCCGCCGACATCAGAGAAAAGTATCGCGAAATGACCGATGCCGAGACTCGCGCCGCTCGTTTGCAACATAGTAAATTCTTCGTCTTCGGTGGCGAAGAAAGTTATGGCTATCTCGGCACCGACAGCACCCGCGACAAGGACGGCAACGGAGCCGTGGTTATGTTTGCCGAAGTCGCCGCTTACGCCGCCTCACGCAGCATTACCTTGCTCGACTTACTTGATGAGATCTACGCCACTTATGGTTACTTCTTGGAAGCCGGGCAGAGCAAAACCTTCGAGGGCGCAGCCGGAGCCGCGCAGATTCAGAAGCTCGCCGACTCCTATGTCAGCCATCCGCCGACGACCTTCGACGGCAACACCGTCACCTCCTTGAGAGACTACAGCAAGGGCGGACTCACCGATGAAGAAGGCGATCCCATACCCAAGGAAAAAATGCTCTGGGTCTTCCTCGCCGACGGTCGCGCCTTCGCCGTGCGCCCCAGCGGCACCGAGCCAAAGATCAAATACTATCTCTACGGCAAAGCTTTGCCCAAAGGCGGGAAGTTCACGACAGAAGAACTAGCCGCCGCCAAGCAATCTGTTCCTGCCAGCCTGAAGGCGCTATGGGTGGCGATTGAAAAGGATATTGAGGCGAGGCTGGTGTAGTGAAAGGAAGATTGGATTTGCTGGCAACATAAAAAGACTAATGAGTGATTCCAAACCATTCATGTCTTCAAACCTGATGATTTGCCTGCTGTTTGTAGTCGCGTATTTCACGGGCTACGCGTTACATTCCGCTGCTTGACGCCATGAAGCCCCTCAATGAGCGTGCTTATGGCCTCATTCACCATTTCGATTCCAAAAAATGAAAGCCGTCATCCTGTTCGCCCTCACCTTTCCCTGCATTACCTTCGCCAAGGCACCGTCCAAACCCGTGCCTGTTCCCGATGACTTGCGCGTGGTGAAAGATGTCACCTATCTGCCAGGCGGGCGGAATGAGAAGGCTGATCTTTACTTTCCGAAAGTGATGCCGGCTGACGCCAAACTGCCCGTCGTCATTGTCATCCACGGCGGTGGCTTCAATGACGGTGACAAAGCCCGTCAGCGCGAGATTAGCATCTGCAGTGATCTCGTGCGCGGCGGTTATGTTGCGATGAGCATCAACTACCGGCTTTGGAACAATGGCGTTAAAACCCCCACCTGGCCGCAGTCCTTCTACGACGCGCCGCATAGCTTTGATCTGCAACCTTCTCAGCGCGATTTGCGCCCAGTCGTGCTGGGCTTTCTCAATAAACATTTGAAAGCCGCCCCATAAATTCTGACAGCGTTTATTCATTTCCACCCGATCTTATCATCTCATGCGCATTCTCCTCACTACCACCAGTTATCAGGATACTCCCGGCGAGCATCACGCGCTGCTTGCGGCGCAAGGCTTCGAAGTTCACCGCGAGCGCGGGCCGTTGCCGGAGAAGCGGATGCTGGAACTTGCGGGAGACTTCGATGCCTTCCTCTGCGGCGATGACGAGATCACGAAGGCTGTCCTCGACAAGTCCCTTCCACGGCTCCAAGTCATCAGCAAATATGGCATCGGCCTCGACAAAATCGACGTGGCGGAATGCACCGCACGGAAACTGCCCGTGCTCTTCACTCCCGGTGTGAATCACACCACCGTGGCCGAGCACACCTTCTGCCTCTTGCTCGCGCTGGTGCGCAATCTCGTGGACTCAGCCAACTCCGTGCGCGCCGGACAATGGAAACGCGTCACCGGCCACGAAATCTGGAACAAGAGCATCGGCATCATCGGTCTGGGACGCATCGGACAGGAAGTCGCCAAACGCGCGCTTGCTTTCGGCATGAAAGTCCACGGGATCGACCCCTACTGGCCCCAAGTTTTCGCTGATGAAAACGGCGTCACCCGTCACGAGAAAATCGAGACCATGCTGCCGGAGATTGATGTGCTCAGCCTTCACGCGAACCTGAGCGACTCCACGCGACATCTCGTCAATGCCGCGCGCCTGAACTTGAGTAAGCCGGAGCTGCTCGTCGTGAACACCTCACGCGCCGAGTTGGTGAAC
>JAYVQB010000372.1:0-5733 GCA_043757085.1 Verrucomicrobiota bacterium | reverse complement strand
ACTACAGTCCCACGGCTTTCATTACGGCTCATCGGCGATTGCCGGCGGACTTTAAAAAATATGAAATACCGGTGAATACCTTTGCGCCGCATGGGCAGGAGTTGAATGAGGAGCAGCGAAAGCTCGCCGGCAATCGCCCCACGTCGTCCTCGAAAGATTCCGGTCTTCCAACCCTCCCTGCATCCTCCAAGGGCGGAGTGGTCAAGAGCAACGGACATGGCATCAGCATTCCCATCACGTCGGGTGGAACTTCCGCCACCCGAGGAGGGGACGCGGGGAGCAAGACCGGGGATACTGGAACAAAGACGCCACCAAAATCCAACGGAACGCCCCCGGCTTCAGATGAGGCAAAAGGCGATTTCTGGTCGCGGATGAAGGCCAAGCTGAACAATGGCCAAGGGGTGGAACCACATGGAGCGGAGCCGTAGCGAAAATCAGGCTGCCATGGCCGTGCTGGGCGTCGGTGCCTCTGGCGGAGCAGGAGGCAGATCAAAGCCGGGCAGGCTGAACCAGTGGGTCATGGATCCTGCTACCACATAGAGGAAACCGAACTGGAACATGACTAGAAACGGAATTGATGCCCAGTTCCCGCTGCTGATGGCGAGCCAGACCAGCCAGGTGAAATAGGCTCCGAGCAGCGCCTCGATCCAGAAGGTGATGGAGCGGGCGGCCTTGTATCGGCTGCGACGTCGGGGTGCGCCTGGCTGCTGGCCGAGCTTGGGTGTGCGCACGAAATCGGAGTGCTGGTTGAAGAGGGCTTCGAGCACCGCCTTGCCGTTGTTGATGGACATGCCGACGCCGAGAGCCATGAGCAGAGGCAGTCGCGGAATGGCCTTGAGCCAACCCCAAGGCCGTTGGGCTCCCTGCGCGCTGATGTAGAAGATGATGACGGACAGGCTGGCGAAAAAGAAAATGGGGATGTCGATGAAAACCATCTTCTGCCATGAATTCTGGAACATGAAACTGGCGGGATACATCAGCACCAGCACGCCGAACATGAGCAGGTAGGCGAAATTTGCCGCGAGATGCGCGGTGGATTCGAGCTTGATGCGCAAGGGCTGGCCGCTGCGCCAGACTTCACCGAGAATTTTTTTGCATACCTGGATGCTGCCTTTGGTCCAGCGATGCTGCTGGCTCTTGAATCCATCCATGTCGGCGGGAAGCTCGGCCGGGACAGTGATGTCATTGAGATAAACGAAGCGCCAGCCGTTCATCTGCGCGCGGTAGCTCAGATCCATGTCCTCCGTGAGCGTGTCGTGCTGCCAGCCCCCGGCATCGATGATGGCCTGCTTGCGCCAGATGCCGGCGGTGCCATTGAAATTGAAGAACAATCCGCTCCGGCTGCGCGCCGTTTGCTCCAGCACCAGATGTCCGTCCAGCATCATGGCCTGCAAGCGGGTGAGCAGCGATTCGTCGCGGTTCAGATGCCCCCAGCGCGCCTGCACCATGCCCACTTTGTCGTCGGTGAAGTGATGCACCATGTTCTGCAGCAGGTCATGCGGCGGAAGGAAATCGGCATCGAAGATGAGCAGAAAATCGCCTTTGGCGGTCGGTGTTGCCTCTTCGAGCGCCCCAGCTTTGAAGCCGTGTCGGTTCACACGATGGCGATATTCCACGTCATAGCCCCGGCCTTGCAGGTCTTCCGCATGTTGCTTGCACAATTCCTGAGTTTCATCTGTGGAGTCGTCGAGAATCTGGATTTGCAGACGGTCTTTCGGGTAGTCCAGCTGGCTGACCGCATCCAGTAGGCGCCCGACGACGAGCGCTTCGTTGAAAATAGGCAGCTGCACTGTGACCACAGGCAGGGTCTCGAACTTATTCTGCGGGCTTGCATCCGCGCCGCGATTTTTCCAATACAACCAGAGTATCCTCAGACGGTGTGCACCAAAAACGCTGAGGCCGAGGAAAACAGCAACATAGCAGGCGAGCCAGATCGTAATTTGCCAGTCAGTCATAGGTTGCTTCTCACAAAAAAGGGGGGAGGAAAAATGAGTGTATAGCTTGTTTCGCTAGACGTGAGCGTCAAGTGCCAATTGTGAAGCATAAATTAATCAATCGTGAGCCAGCTACAGTCACGAATCGCTGGCGTTCCGCGAAAATCTCCCTAACGTCCGTGGATGATGAATCTGCGGTTACGCGCCACCCGCATCACAACGGGACCTGCTTTATGTCTGATCACCTGGATGGCTTGCGCTGGCTTGGCGTTGTCCGCTGGCAAGCAGGATCAGCGCGCTCCTGCCGCCGAAACGGCAAA
Source organism: Verrucomicrobiota bacterium (assembly GCA_043757085.1). Taxonomy (GTDB): domain Bacteria; phylum Verrucomicrobiota; class Verrucomicrobiia; order Verrucomicrobiales; family Verrucomicrobiaceae; genus VFKE01. The sequence goes on along the minus strand of JAYVQB010000372.1, from coordinate 3,479 downwards.
AGCAGCCCCCTCCAAAGTGCCCGAAGATCTCTTGGGCAACGAGCATGTGCGCGAAGAGTTTGGCGTCAATGATTTCACCACGCCTTCCATCCAGAAAATCTTCGACCAGCTCAACGCTCTCGGCACGCTCTCCTACGACAATCTCAAGCGGCCGATGGCCGACAAGCCGCCCGGCGACCGGGTGCTGCTTTCGCTCGCGCTGGGCACTCTCATCGCCGACGGCTTTCTCGTGGTTCATTGCGAGAAGGTCGAAGAAATGGAAAAAATCGGGCGCAACCTCCTCAAGTATGCCAAAGCCCTCGGCGCCGGGATGAGGATCAACAAACACAGCCAGAGTCTGCTGGAAAACAGCGTGAAAGGGGACTGGAAAAAACTCCGTGCCGAACTTGCCTCCACTCAGTCTGATGTTGAAGCTGAGATGGTTTTGCTGCGCGACTCGGATGTGGCGCACCTGATCAGTCTCGGCGGCTGGCTCCGGGCCTTTGAAATCAGCACCGATGCGGTGGCTCAGAATTACACGCCGGAAAAAAGCCGCCAGCTTAGCCGCACGGACATTGTGGAATATTACATCGCCAGTCTCGAAGAACTTCATCCCGAGATTAAAAAAGTTCCGGCCATCCAAGACCTCATTGAGGGACTTAAGGCCATGCGCCCGTTGCTAGATGTGCCAGCGGGCAAGGCTTTCACCGAAGAGGAAGTCAAGGACTTGCGGGACAAAGCGAGAGTGCTGGGGCAGATCGTCCGCCAGAGTCTGCCGGGCAAGTGATGCGAGACGGATTACGATATGAATACAGATTCATCGACGAGAACTGAACTTGAATTGCAATTTGCAAGCATGAACGAAACGAAGTGAACGGGATGTCAATCTTGCACTGGGACAAAGCCATGCGAAGATTTTTACAGAAGCACTAAGGTTGCCCAAACAGACCCGCAAAAAGTTCATGAACTTGTCTCCGAAAAAACTGCGACAATTCGAGAGGCTCTACCTGGAGGAGTAGGCGGCGTTCTTCAAGGGCGCTCCATTCCCGTCGGAACTGAAGGATCGCGCCCTGAGATCGGAGTATCGGGGCTGGTGAGAAACCGATGATAAGCAGCGCGATGCGGGTAACGAGTGATTTGCTGTCCATTTGTTTAGTGCGTGTGTATTGGATGTTGGTTCTTTGGTGTGGTTGGAAGAAAGCGCGTTGGTGTGAGTAGCGCGAGTCGACTAACATAGTGTTATTGTGCGAGGCATTGCATATTTTTGCACTATATGCTGCAAAAATGAAGGAATTCCTAGGAGTTCCAATTTCCTTAGAAGGCATATAGTCATTGACCTTCTGTAAGTGGCGATATTTAACAATGCATAAACAATAAAAATCATTGTTTATACTGATAATTATCATGCTTTGATGTATGATAAGCTTATCGTAAGACCAAGATGTCCGGTCCTTTCCAAGTTCAGCAGTTCAATCCATGAAGTTTCTCATCAAAATCGCCATCGTTATCCTGATCGCTAGGGTGCTTGCCAGCACTCCGCGCGGCACCAGTCGTCATTTGGACACGATTGCTGATTTGAAATTGCGCGATGTGGCTGTGGAGATCAGCACTTCCGTAGCCAGCATCGGCAGCACAGTCAGTGGTTGGTGGTCGAATTCCGCGACACCCAGAGTCGTCGGGCATCGCGGCACAAATGTGCGCCACCCGGAAGGTTAATTTTCTTTCGATCATCCGATTCTAGCAGCGCCATCGCTGCCTCCACGTCGCGTGCGGAAACGTTTCCGACCTTGTTGTCGTGGCTTAGCCAGTGAAACAAGATTCGCGACAGAATCGCGGGGTGCTGTTTTTTCAGGACGGCCTTCAACCGCAGTGAATCATCCGCCTGCACCAAGGCGTGACGACTGGCAAACTCGCGCGCCATTTGTTGCAGGCATCCTTCATCCCGACGTGCCATATCAGAAAAGCGCAGCAGTAGCGGACTTACATCGCGCTGAAACACCGATTTCATCAGTGGGAGAAGTTCGTGTCGCACCCGGTTGCGTGTGTGCGCGGGCGAGGCGTTGCTCGCATCTTCGCGGAACTTCAGATTGCTGGCGGCAATGTATTCATCAATCTCGCCGCGAGTCACGCCGAGTAGCGGGCGCACGGTCATGACGCCCCTGATCGTCTCCGCCTGCGGCAACATTCCCGATGCCCCAGCCAGTGACGAACCTCGACACAAGCGATGCAGCACCGTCTCTGCCTGATCATCGGCATGGTGGGCCGTGAATAAGAAACGACAGCGGTGTTTTTTCGCCATCGCCAGAAAGAATGCGCGACGTTCCTCGCGCCCCGCAGTTTCCAGTGAGAGTTTTTTCTTCTTCGAAATCCGAGCGATGTCCACGCGCTTCACTTCGCAGCGCAAGCCGTATTTCGCGGCCAGCTTGCGGACAAATGTTGCATCGCCATCTGCTGCACGCCCGCGCAGACCGTGATGGAGATGCAGCACAATCAGTTTTTTCCATCCGCACGCGACCAGAAAATGCAACAGCGCGATGGAATCACGCCCGCCAGAGACTCCGATCAATGCGGATTTGGGCGATGACAATTTTGCCAATGCTTCGGCAGCTTTGCTTTCAAAGGCCACTAGCTTTTTCTCAGCCGATTTTCGCTGAGCCAAAGTGCGCCCGGAGTGCTTCAGGGATTTCGATGCTGCCGTCTTCACGTTGATACGTTTCGAGGAGCGCGACGTGGAGTCGCGCGAGTGCGGTGCCCGAGCCGTTGAGCGTGTGGCAGAAGCGATTTTTTCCGTTTTCATCTTTGTAGCGCAAGTTCATGCGCCGCGCCTGATAGTCGCCGAAGTTCGAGCAAGAAGAAACCTCCAGATAGCTGTTTTGTCCGGGCGCCCAGACTTCAATGTCATAAGTCTTGGCCGAGCCGAAGCCGATGTCGCCCGTGCAAAGTTCGATCACGCGATAGTGCAGCCCGAGCAGTTGCAGCACTTTTTCTGCGTCAGTGGTGAGCGCTTCTAGTTCCGCCATCGAAGTCTCCGGCGTGGTAATCTTCACCAATTCCACTTTGTTAAATTGATGTGTGCGGATCAATCCGCGCGTGCCCAGTCCCGCCGATCCAGCTTCGCGCCGGAAGCAAGGCGTGTAGGCCGCGTATCGAATTGGAAGCTGATCGAGCTTCACGATTTCTTCGCGATGCAAATTCGTCACTGGCACTTCCGCCGTCGGTGCGAGATAGAGTTCATCGCGGTCACAGCGGTAAAGTTGATCTTCAAACTTCGGCAGTTGCGAAGTGCCGACCAGTGCTTCCGGCTTGATGAGAAATGGCGGCAACACCTCTGTGTAACCGTGCTGTGTCGTGTGCAGGTCGAGCAAGAAATTGATCAGCGCGCGCTCCAATTTCGCGCCTTGGCCGCGATAGACCACGAACGCACTGCCGGTGACTTTCGCGCCCGCTTCAAAATCAAACAAGCCATGTTGTGCGCCAAGCGTGACGTGATCTTTAGGCGG
>JAYVQB010000371.1:0-1503 GCA_043757085.1 Verrucomicrobiota bacterium | reverse complement strand
GGCTCTCGCCGCAGGAGGGACACTTTGTCCACAGCCCTTCCGGCATGTCCTTTTTCTTCTCGCCGAGGTCGTCAACGGATCGCTTGCTGAAAATACCCATAAATTTAAGCCGCCATCCTAGCCGCGAGCCACCGTAATCACAACCACCTTTTCCACCCCGGCCTCGCGTTTCAATATTCGCGCACATTCTGTCGCGGTGGAACCGGTGGTCAGGACATCATCAACCAGCAGGACGTTGCGCCCGGTCAGCGACTTCTTTTTCAATGCGGATTTCGTGATGGCAAATGCGCCCCGCAGATTTTCAATCCGTTGATTCCGCGAGAGCGATGCCTGCGCGGTGGTGGGGCGCACCCGCTGCATCGCATTCAGCGCGGGCCAGCCCGTGACCCGCGAGAGTTCCCGGCACAACTCCCAAGCCTGATTGTATTGCCGCTCCCGCTCTCGTGCATGATGCAACGGCACGGGCACCAGCGTCCATGCTGCCTTGTCCAATTCCGCAAGTCGCGCATCAGCGAAAACGCGCCCCAGCAATTGCGTCAACAGCCCGCGCAGATGCAGCCGACGCTGATATTTAAACTTGTGAATCAATTTCCGCATCGCACCCTCGGCATGATAGGCCGAGACCGCGAAATCAAAATGCAGCTTCAAGTCCGCGCAGTTACCGCAGCGGAATTCGCCTGTGTAAGTGCCGTCATAAGGCTCGCCGCACAGCCGACAAAACGGGGGCGCGATGCGCGGCAAATCATCCAAGCACGCATCGCAAAGCCATCGCGCGGCGAACTCGCGCCCGGCTTCCAGCGGTTTCTCGCAGACTTCGCAACGGCGCGGATAGATGAGATCGAGAAACGCCGAGGCGTATTTTCGCAGCACTTTCATGCGCGCCATTCCTTGAGTTTTTCCGGGAAGGGACAGTCCGCGCAGGCCGAGTCATCTTCCAGGCAGTAGTCCTCATAAATCTGAAGCAGACCTTGCTGATGAAAGATGCGCTTAGAAAACTCCGCCGCGCGCGGACTGTCGCCAAACAATCGCAACGTCGCGCGTCGCACTTTCTGATTATCGAGCAGCGAAGGCAGTTGTTTGTATTCGTCCCAGAGTTTCGCGTCCTCCGGCACCAGCAAGGGATACGCCACATTCGCCAGCATCTCCTGCACCCGCGTGCCACCGATCAGCGCCATCGGCTTGCTGCTTGGCTCCGCAAGCAAGGTATAATGCATCGTCCAATAATCGTGTTCCAGAGCCAGCAACGTCGCTTGGAATTTCTTCCGGCTCCATGAGGTAGCGTCATGCAGCGTCAGATAAATGATCTTCCACGAGCGGAGCATCGCACTCAGCGCGCCGAGGCGACGTTGCGGATGATTGCCGGGTCGTGTGCCTGCGATCTGCCATTGCGGGCGATGCTGATCATCCAACCAAGTGAGATAAGCATGCCGCTGCTTCCACCACTCCGACCACAACGCGCGTAAATAAACCCGCGTCTCCGGTTCCGTATCTTCATAGCGCACC
>JAYVQB010000370.1:0-1510 GCA_043757085.1 Verrucomicrobiota bacterium | reverse complement strand
ACGCTCTTCGCACCGTGAAAGCCCTCGATTTCTTTCTCCGTGCCGTCCGCGAGTTTCGCGACCGTGCGCTGCGTGTCGGGATATATCACGTGTTTCTTCATGAAATCCGGCCCTTCATACCAATAGGGACCATAGATCACGTCCATCTTCCCGTCATTGTTCACATCCGCCGCCGTCGCGCCCTCAGCCCAGAAATTGTCCGTGAGTTGTTGTTTCGTCCATTGGCCGTCTGGAGCCGGAGGCGTGGTGGATTGGGACAGGGCATGACTTACAACGAACGCCAGACAGAGAAGCGTGAGCGGGAATTTCATAGGGGAGTAAAACGGAGTTGGGAAGAGATGTTATCACAGGTCTTTATAAGTGAGGTCCGGTTACTTCACGTCGAGGAAGGTGACGTCATCGCATTGGGCTTTAAGGAAGGGCGCGCTGCGATCGGGCGCGACTGTGAGTTGATGTTGGCCGACGGGGATGGCCGATTCGTAACGCCCATCCTTTAGGGTCACGGGCTTGCCGTCGAGCCAGGCCGACTTGGCACCGATGAGGATCAGCGGCAGCTTTGTCGCCGTTGAGACACTGAAGCGCGCGCCAGCGTAGGATTTGTCAGGGAGTTCAGCCTTGTTGAGCTGCCCATTAACGAGGGTGACGACGAATACCTCGCTGTCTTTCACCGCGGGACCATCGGGCGGAGCAGCGGTGAAAGTCCAGATGCGGGCGACGTTGGCCTTGCTGGCATCGAAGGGTCCCGGCCGACCAATCTGTCCCAAAAAGGCAAAGAGGTTGACCTTAGACTTGACGTCGAGGCCATCCACCAAGCCGGGTAGCATCAGGCTGCCGATGTTTTCTTTTTTAACAATATTGGCTTTCACGAGTGGAATCTCAGCGCCGGGCGCGGGGCGGATGATGACCTCGGTAGCGGTCTCGCGGGCTGGGATGCCGTTCATGACGCTGCCGTCCTTCATCGTAAAGGCGAAACCATGATAGCCTTCCTTGACCTTGGCCGCAGGATTGAGGGTGCTTTCGATGATGTAGTCCATCGGCGCGCTGGCACCGAGGCTGGAGAAGTCGGGGCCGAAATTGCCGCCCACACCGCCGATCGCGTGGCAGGCGATGCAGGCGTTTCGACGGTAAACCATTTCGCCATCGGCAGGGTCGCCTCCGGTCTGCACCGCTTTAACCAAGCTGGCGATCTCCGCAGTGAAATCGCGCGGGACGGTCTGTGCTCCTGCGAGCGGAGAGATCGCGGCGATGAGGGCTTTGCCACTGCCGCCCATGCCGCGCGCGGCTTGCAACGCGGCGGTGTAAGCTTCGGAGGTGAGGTCCTTGGGGAAATCTGAAGCCACCAGCTTTACAAAATTTGCGTTCTGAAAGAGTTCCACCCACAGGGCGACAGCAGCTGCCTGATTCGGCATTTGTTTCAGAATGGCGGGCAGCATCTTTAGTGCCTCAGGCGCAGCGTGGATCGAAAGCGGTATCAATGCTCCACGACGCACGGCGATAGGGCGGTCTTCGG
>JAYVQB010000369.1:0-5776 GCA_043757085.1 Verrucomicrobiota bacterium | reverse complement strand
CGCGACTTCAGTTTCGGGTCCGCCGTCTCCGGCGCAGGATCGAACTCCCAGAGATCGCCGAAGACCAGTTCGCGCGATGACTTGGACGGGCCGGGCTTTTTCGAAGCCTTATTCACAGAGCGGGCGGGCGCAGGCATCATAGCCTTTATTGTGTCGGCTCGCCTACCTTCTGTCAATGCAAGGAGACGTTTGAACGCGACGAGCACGAGTGCTGGACAAACGATTGCTCCACGCGTTAGTCGGGCACCATGTCCGACTCTCCTTCCGACTCACTTGCCGCCTTCGTCCAGTGGGCGCAGGCCCACATCACCGGCGATGAGAAAGGTCAGGCGCAAATTTTCCTCGACCGTCTCTTCCAAGCCTGTGGCCATCCCGGCGTGCTCGATGTCGGTGGGCAGACCGAGTTCCGCATCCGCAAGGACAAAGAAGACGGCGGCGGCATAAGCTTCGCCGATCTCGTCTGGAAACCCGTCGTCCTCATCGAGATGAAGAAACGCGGCGTTGATCTCAAGAAGCACTACCGCCAAGCCTTCGACTACTGGACCCGTCTCGTGCCGGGTCGTCCGCGCTACGTTGTGCTGTGCAACTTCGATGAGTTCTGGGTCTTCGACTTCGAGACCCAGATGGACATGCCCGTGGGCAAGGTCTTGCTCGCCGACCTTCCGCAGAATTACGGCCCGCTCGCCTTCCTCCTGCCCGGTCAGCCCTCGCCCGCGTTCGGGAAGACCAACGTCGCCGTCACCCGCGAGGCCGCAGACAAGCTCGCCGCCTGTTTCACCAAGCTCGTGAAGCGAGGCATCGAGCGACCGCTCGCCCAGCGCTTCATCCTCCAGATGCTCGTCGCCCTCTTCGCGGAGGACATCGACCTGCTGGAAAAATACTTTGTCACCCGCCTGCTGGAGGAGTGTGAGGAGAGCACCAGCTTCGACCTGCTTGGCGGACTCTTCCGCGCCATGAACACCAAGGGCGGCACCCACGGCGGCAGGTTCAAAGGCGTGCCCTACTTTAACGGCGGCGTCTTCCTGCACCCCGCAGAGATCGAGCTTACTGGCACCGAGATCGTCCTCCTGCGCGATGTCGCTAAGAACTACGACTGGTCCAAGGTCCAGCCTGACATCTTCGGCACCCTTTTCCAGCATTCCCTCAGCGAGAAGGAACGCGCCGCGCAGGGTGCGCACTTCACCCATCCCGCCGACATCATGAAGATCGTCGGCCCCACCATCGTCGAGCCTTGGCGCGAGCAGATCGAGAGCGCGAAGACCCTCAAGCGCCTGCGCGAGCTTTTAGACCGCATCAGTCGCTTCCGCGTGCTCGACCCCGCGTGCGGCTCCGGGAACTTCCTCTACATCGCCTACCGTGAGTTGAAGCGCCTCGAAGCCCGCATTTACGAACGCATGGCGGAATTCGCCACAGAAGGCAGCGCGTCCCAGATGCGCATCAGCTTCCTCTCCGCGCAGAACTTCTACGGCATGGACATCAACCCCTTCGCCGTCGAGCTGGCGAAGGTCACCATGATGATCGCCCGCAAGCTTGCCATTGATGAACTCCACATCACGGAGCCAGCCCTGCCGCTCGATAACCTCGACCAGAACTTCCGCGCCATGGATGCGCTGGTAAGTGTCGGCGGCAGCCTGCCGCCGGTGTCAAATGAAGGGGGGCAGGCTGCCCCCAACACCCACGCCGTGCGCACCCCCTGGCCTGCCGCCGATGTCATCATCGGCAACCCGCCCTTTCTCGGCGCGAAGCGGCTCAAGCCCGAACTCGGCCCGGACTATGTGAACCGCGTCCGTGCCCTCTACGCGGAGGTGCCGGGCATGGCGGACTTCTGCGTCTATTGGATCGCCCGCGCCCACCAGCATCTTTCGCCCTGCACCACCGCCGATCCCGTCGCCGGGCGCGCCGGACTCGTCGGCACCCAGAACATCCGCAACAACCAGTCCCGCGTCGGCGGACTCGACCGCGTCGTGCAAGACGGCACCATCATCGAGGCCGTGGACAACCAGCCTTGGAGCGGCGAGGCCAACGTCCACGTATCCATCGCCAACTGGGTGAAGACGCAAGACGCCACCCTTTTGCCGAAGACCAAACGGCTCTGGTTCAAGGTAGAGCCATCGGCCGCGCAGAAGAAACTGTGGCGCAAGGAGAAGATGAATACCGCGAAGGAATTCGATCTTGGCTTCCGCGAAGTGGACCACATTAACTCCGCCCTCTCAGATAAAGCGAATGTTGGTTCAGCACTCACGCTCACCTGCAACGAGGAACCGAAGCGAGTGTATCAAGGTATCACACCAGGTCACGATGGTTTCGTCCTTACTGTAGCGGAGAAAAAGCAAATCGAAGCGGATGGAGTATCATGCGAAGTCGTCCATCCTTATCTTACCGGACGAGAGCTCGTCACAGGCGATGGAACGCCTGAGCGTTTCATCATCGACTTTCAACGCCGCACCATCCTTGAAGCACAAGGATTTCCTCGTGCATTGGAACGTATTCAAAACCGTGTCCTCCCCGACCGCACGCGGAAAGCCGAGGAGGGCAAGGATGCGAAAGGAAATGTTCGTTCACATCATCGTGCCTTTCTTGATCGCTGGTGGGCGCTTTCGTGGGGGCGTCAGGAGATGTTCGAAAACTTTGAGCAACTTGGTGGGCGCTTCATAGCTTGCTCGCGTGTCACAAAGCGCCCCGTGTTTGTCTTTATGCCAACCGCGATTTGGCCCGGAGATCGTATTCAAGCGTTTCTCTTCGATGATGACTACAGCTTTGGAATCCTTCAGTCATCGCCACACTGCCAGTGGTTCTTTGCCAAGTGCGCCAAACTGACCGAACGCCTTAGTTATTCCCCTGAGTCCGTCTTCGACACCTTCCCTTGGCCGCAATCGCCCGAGGCGAAGGCCGTCCGCGCCGTGGCTGATGCCGGACGGGAAGTGCGGCGCATCCGCGCGGAAGCACTGCCGAAGATGACCGGCGGACTGCGCGCCCTCTACCGCACGCTGGAACTCCCCGGTGCGAACCCGCTGAAGGACGCCCATGCCGCCCTCGATGCCGCCGTGCTCAGCGCCTACGGATTCAGTGTGCGAAAAGACCTCCTCGCCCAGCTCCTCGCCCTCAATAAAGACGTAGCCGCCCGCATCGATAAGAGTGAACCCATCACCGCCCCCGGGATTCCCACCGCTTTCCCCAAGCCGGAAAGCCTCATCACGACCGACTGCATCAGGGCAACTTGCGATTAAGCCCAAGCGCTGAGGGAGCGGGTCATCGGGGAGCTGCGGCGGGAGCATCCGAAGGTGACGTTCCGCGATTGTGCCGGGGTTCTAGATCAAATAGTTGACGGCAATTTCGCTCTCAGAGTCCAGAGATGCAGCAACTACACAAGAGTCGTCGTTACTTGTCGCCACTCTTGCCAAGATCGAACAAACGCGCCATCCTCGCCTCAACATGGCAGCCACTTCCAAACCCTCATCCCTTGTGGATACTCGCGTGGTCTATTGCGGGGAAAATCTCGACTCCCTCCAGAAGCTGCTCGCCGCGTGCGTGGATATCATCTACATCGACCCGCCCTTTAAATCGAACAGGAACTATGAAGGCTTCTGGGGCGAGACCAAGGAAAAGCGCGCCTTTGAAGCCCAGCACGAGAATACGAAAGCCTACATCGACTACATGCGCCCCCGATGCGTGTAGCTGAACCGCTCGCTGAAGAAGACCAGCAGTTTTTATTATCACTGCGACTGTGACGCCTTGCATTACGTAGAAAAGCCCATTTAAGGATTCATTATGCGAGGCCTCACCGAATACGCGCAGATTGTTTTGAATGAGCTTAACAAGCTGCGCAGCGCCTCAAGGTATTTGCTTGGCGACGCTCAGAGAACAAATCAGAAACTTGGGCCAGATCAACAAAGCAAGAACACTCAATATATCAGCCTCGCCTCCCGCTTTCTTGGTTGCCAGCAACTTACTCACTCAGCTGATCTGTATAATTGGTATTGCCGAGAAGTGCTCAAGTTAGCTGTTGCAAGCAATCCCACTAAAGTCATTTCCATGCTGGAAACCGTGAAAGGGCCGATCAAGGACAATATTGCCCGCGCGAGGAAAGACGGGCGAATGCCAGGCCCGGAAATCATCGAGCGATTCTGTAAACCAAGTGGCGTATCTGAAAAAACGGTCAGAACCGCAGTTCACGAGCACTTGGGTATATTTGAAAATCCCGAAACGGATTTGCTCTGTATCTGTCGCAACTCTTTGGTTCACAATATGGGGAAGGATGTTGACGGGAGGATGGCTGAATCCATCCAGAAAATCGGAAACAACAGAGCCATAATTTATCCGACCAATTGGCCAGCCGGTCATTTGCCAATTCATCTCACTGGCGGAGGTGATTTAGTAATCGACTCAGAAATCGGATCATGGGCTCTCGACATGATCACGAATCAAATCCATTTGATGGATCAAAACTTCTCCGCCCTGCATAACCTTCCAACAACACGATGGAGACCACGGCCGGTCTCTCACTGTTTCATGTAAAATTCTATGGCTACCCAAGAAGAAATCCAGTTCGCTAAGACACGTCAAAAGCTCAAGGATGACATTAACGCGTTCGTCCAATCATATGTGGAGGAAGCAGAAGTCAAGATCATGGGAGTGTTTGCCGCACTGTCAGGAAGCGTTCTTGGACACACGCTGCAAGGGCATGATATGAACCTTGAATACGAGCTCGAGGATTCACAGAATGACTTTCACAAAGAGCTTCTGGGCATTCGTATCAGACATGAGAACTGGAAGCCAAAGGTCACTATTTGGGCTCGCAAGAGCATGATGGAGACCTTCTTTGCCGATCAATTGACGGAAGTCTTGAAGGAAAAACTAAGAGAATGCATCGACAAGACAATTACTCGGGCATAGCGGACCGATAATGGGAGATGGCTTTTTCATCAGCTTCGACTACACGCAAGACGCGGAGCGGGAGGTGAGCCGCTTATTCAAGAAAAACCGGGCGCACTCTTACCAAATCATTCCTATCCGTATCCGTCGGTGGTTAACACCTCCGGGCCCAATCTTAATAAGCCTCCGCAGCCTCGCTGAAGTAATAGGGGGCTTGATAAGCTCCGGTGCGTTCTTTCTCGATCTGGCGCAGGAGGTCGTTAAGCAATGATGAGGCGCCGAAACGATAACGGGTATTGTTCAGCCATTCGTCGCCGAGGGTTTCTTTTACGGCGATGAGGAAATGGAGCGACTGCTTGGCGGTGCGGATGCCACCGGCGGGTTTCATGGCAATGGGTATGCCGGTTTCCAGATAGAAATCGCGGATGGCTTCGAGCATAACCTGGTTGTTGCCAAGTGTGGCGTTGGATGAGGTCTTGCCGGTGCTGGTCTTGATGAAATCATTGGGGCGCAGCACGCGCATGGCGATGAAGCTGGCGGCGCGGATGTTATCGTAGGTTTCGAGTTCGCTGGTTTCGAGAATGACTTTTAATGTGACAGAGCCGCAGGCCTCGACCACTTGCGCGATCTCGTCTTGCACCAAGGAGAATTCGCCCGCAAGGAACGCGCCGCGATTGATGACCATGTCGATCTCATCTGCGCCATCGCCGACGGCGGCGCGCACTTCCGCGAGCCGGGTTTTCAGCGGAGCCTGTCCCGACGGGAAGGCGGTGGCGACAGATGCGACTTTGACCTTGGTGCCTGCGACATGCTTCACGGCGTGCCGCACCATCGCGGGATAGACGCAGACGGCGGCGGTGCTGGGCACGTCCGCGCCCTCGTGGGGCGTGATGGCTTTCTGGCA
>JAYVQB010000368.1:0-5793 GCA_043757085.1 Verrucomicrobiota bacterium | reverse complement strand
TCAAGGACATGGCCGACGGAAATTATCAAGGCTTCCCCAGTCTCGGCGTCGAATACCAGCAGACGCTCGACGAACAGTTCCGCGAATACCTCGGCATGACCAAGGGACAGAGCGGCGTCTATATCAGCAACGTCGCCAAGGGCGGCTCCGCCGAGAACATCGGCGTCAAGGAAGGCGACATCATCCTGGACATGAACGGACATACCGTTGATGCCCGCGGCGACTACAAGGACGAGCAGTTTGGCCGTCTGAACATGAGCCACATCGTGCGCGGCCAGGCCTTCGTCGGCGATACGGTAAAAATCAAAGTCCTTCGCGAAGGCAAGGAGCAAGTGCTCAGCGGCAAGCTCACACGCAAAGCGGCGAAAGATTTTGTGGTTCCGCCCTATCTTTTCGACAAGGGATCTAATTTTCTCGTCATGGGTGGCCTCATCTTTCAGGAACTCAGCCTGCCTTTCCTGCAAAGCTTCGGTGCCGACTGGGAAAGCAACGCCCCGTTGCGCCTCACTTTCATCGCCCGGCACACCGATGAATATGAAAAACAGGGCCGCAGGAAAATCGTCTTCCTCGCCGGCACCCTGCCCACCCGCAGCACCCAGGGCTACGAACGCCTCGGCGGACTCATCGTCACCCAGGTCAACGGCAAGCCCATCAACGACCTCACCGATCTCGACAACGCCTTCAAGGAACCCAAAGACAGCCTCCACAAAATCGAGTTCGAAGAAGTCCCCAAAGTCATCTGGCTCGACACCGTCATGGCCGAGAGCGACAACACAAAACTGCTTGGCGGGGTTTACCGGCTGGGAACATTGAAGCGGATCGAGTAGGGAAGGAGTTGAAAGCTGATAATTTGATGACTGATGCTTGATGCCAGCCATGACGACGCCTTCATCACACCACGTATGATTGTTGAACTCGGCAAGGGTATCTTGCTCTTGCAATGGATGACGGATTAACAAGTTGGAGCTTGATACTTCCGGGAAACTGAAGTCTGAATCTTTGACAGACTGTATCTGAAAGAAATCCGCATTGCCCAACGATTATACAGCTTGTGTCCCAAACTCCGTCCTGCCCGTCCCGCCGTCGCTTCCTCCAGCAAAGCGCTGCCGCCTTCCTCGGCGCGCCATTTGTCACCAGCGGGATGCGCGCAGAATCGCCGAACGGCAAGCTTCGCCATGCGGCGTTCGGCGCCAACGGCCAGTCGTGGAGCGACATCGAATCTCTCTCCAATCATCCGATGTGGGAACTGGTCGCAGTGTGCGATGTGGACACGCGGAACTTCGCGCAGGTGAAGCAGAAGTTCCCGCAAGTGAAATGCTATCAGGACTGGCGCGAGCTTTTGGAAAAAGAATCAGGCAATCTCGACAGCGTGAACGTCTCTACGCCGGATCACATGCACGGGTCCATCGGACTCGCGGCCATTGAAAAAGGATTGAATGTCTATGGGCAGAAGCCGCTGGCGCAAAATCTCGCTGAGTGTCGCGCGATGACTCTCCGGGCGCGTGAGAAGGGCGTGATGACCCAGATGGGCATTCAGGTTTCTTCAGATTTCTCAGAACGTTTCGCTGTCGAGTTCATTCATCAAGGTGCGATCGGGAAGGTCAAGGAGGTGCATTCGTTCTCCAACAAGAAATGGGGAGATCCCGATCCTGTTCCTCAGAAAAGCGATCCGGTGCCAGCAGAGTTGGACTGGGACAAATGGATCGGCGTTGCTGGCGAGCGTCCTTTCATCAAGAGCTATTATCATCCCGGCAACTGGCGCAAGCGGCGTGACTTCGGCACCGGCACGCTGGGCGATATGGGCTGTCACATGTTCAGCGGATGGTATCGCGCTCTGGCTTTGACGTCTCCTACCACCGTGACTTCACGCGGTCCCGCACCGGGCAAGGACAACTGGGCCATCAACGGAAAAGTGGAATACATTTTTCCCGGCACTCAATACACCGAGGGCAAGGAGGTGAAGGTCACCTGGTATGACGGTGACCAGCTTCCGCCCAAGGAGGTGCAGGACGCGATCGAAGGCAACTGGCCAGGCCAAGGCAGCGTTTACATCGGAACCGAAGGCGTGCTGCTGCATCAGCATGGCAGCACTCCGATGCTGCATCCCAAGGAAAAATTCGCCGGGCGCGCCTATCCGAAATTGGAGAAACGCGATCACTGGCTGGAGTTTGTTGACTGCTGTCTGAAGAAGGACAACAAACCCAGCGCGAACTGGGACTACTCAGGTCCGCTCACGGAGGCCGTTCTTCTCGGTTGCCTCACATCAGTCTTCTCGAATGAAGCGCTCGAATGGAATGCCGAGAAGCTCAGCTTCAACAATTCCGCAGAGGCCACCGCGATGGTTCATCGCAGTTATCGCAAAGGCTGGGAGATCAAGGGACTATAGGCGGTTGTTTGAAGCCGTTGCCAACGACGACAATCATCGCAAACTTCATTCATCGCTTCCGGTTTTCCGCCCTCGCTGATGACCTTGTTTTTCAATGTTCACCAGCGTCTCAGAAACGTCGTCCACCTGTTCCCATACCTGATTGGAAACGAAGATGGGCGCATTCTGGGCGACGGCCAGGGCGATGCTGTCGCTGGGGCGCGCGTCGAGTTCCACCACCTTGCGTTGATGCAGTTCGTTCTCTGCGCTCATGATGAGGCGCGCGTGATAGACGCCGTTTTCCATGTGATTGATGACCACGCGATCCACCTTCGCGCCAAAGGCCCGCAGCACATGGCCGAGCAGGTCGTGGGTGAGCGGGCGATCTTTCGCCATGCCGCGCATGGACATGGCGATGGCCGTGCCCACCGGCTCATCCACATAGATGACGAAGGTCTTGGCGTCGTTGCCGAGAAACACGGCAAAGGATCCCTCCAGCGGCACCACTGCGCGGAGTTTTGTTTCCACCACGTCTTTGTTCATAGACGCATCATATCATGCGGCAATGGCATCCTGCAAGGGAACATGCGCAATCATGATGCATCACGGTGACCGCGAGCCACGGCGATATACTTGGTGGCCAGTGCGATGTTTTGCTGCTGTTCATCCGCCGTCAATCCTCGCACGACTTTCGCGGGCGCGCCCATCACCAGCGAACCATCCGGCACCTGCATTCCTTTCGTGACCAATGCGCCCGCACCAATGATACAGCCGCGACCGATGACGGCACCGTCCATCACGATGGCTCCCATGCCTACCAACGTGCCATCGCCGATCTCGCACGCATGAATGACGGCGCGATGCCCCACGCTCACATCCGTGCCGATGATGGCGGGGAAATCATCCGAGACATGGATGATGGTTCCGTCCTGAACATTGGAGCGCGGACCGATGACGATGCGATTGATGTCGCCCCGCGCGACGCATTGATACCACACGCTGGAGTCTTCACCGAGCGTGACCGCGCCAATCACCACAGCGCCCGGCGAAATGTAGGCGGTGGGATGCACCTTTGGGGATTCGGTCGAGAGCAAAAATTGTTTCATTCGTCAATTCGTAATTGTGGAAAATGCGCGGTGAATATTCTGTTGACGCTCCGACGCTTTATCACTTACTTCAACAAACCTTGCGGGCACAACGCGAGAAATTCAACACAACTCAACTCAACCAGCAAAATATCATGAACAAAGCAGATCTCATCGAAGCAGTGCAGAAAACTCTTGGAGGCGAAACCTCCAAACGCGCAGCCGGCGACGCCGTCGAAGCCGTCATTCACGCCATCGCCAAGGGTGTGGCCAAAAAAGGACCCGTCCAGCTCATCGGATTCGGCACCTTCAAGGTCGTCCATCGCAAAGCGCGCACAGGTCGTAACCCCAAGACCGGCGAACCCATGAAAATCAAGGCATCGAAGTCCGTCCGCTTCGTGTGCTCCTCAGCCCTGAAGAAGAGTCTCTAACTCCCGGCTCTTTCAGGCTGGAGAAATCCCAGTCATTTCTGACCGCCCCCTGGATTCAGGTGGCGGTTTTTTTGTGTTTGCGAAACGTAGCCCGCGAGTCCCTTCGCGGAACACAGCCGCCTGATACCATCTCCATCAGTTACAGTAATTGCCTTCGAGAGATTGATCTGGCCTCATGGGATGCCGGAGGCATCTGAGCATAGTAGCCGGCGGTCAAGTCCGCGAAGCGAGCGACACCACCGGTTTTCTGTTGTCAAACTCGGCACCGGAAATTGAGAGCTTCGACAGCGTCCGGCGGGTCTCGAGACCCGCCAACCACCGACAGGACTGGAGTCCCATCTTCCGCGCATCAAGCACCCGCCGCTTTCAGAATGCCTGCCGCCTTGTGCCTTGTCTCCTCGTATTCCAGTTCCGGCACGGAATCAGCCACGATGCCTGCGCCGGTGTGAAAGCGCACGGCGTTACCATTTTTCCATGCGGTGCGTATTGCGATGCTGAATTGGCTTTCGCCATTGAATCCGAAATAACCAATCGCCCCGGTATAAATGTCACGCGGATGCGGCTCCAGTTCTTGAATGATTTCCAGCGCGCGTTTCTTGGGCGCGCCGCTGATGGAACCGCCCGGAAAGCAGGCAATGAAGGCAGCGAGATGATCGACATCTTTTCGCAACGTGCCTTCCACCGTGGACACCAGATGATGCACTTGCGCATGTTGCTCCAGCCGGAGCAAATCCCTGACGTGGACGCTGCCAAACTCACAGACTTGTCCGAGATCGTTGCGTTCCAAATCCGTGATCATCACCAGCTCCGCGCGCTCTTTCTCCGAGCCTGCCAGTTCCGCAGAAAGCCGTCGATCGCTCTCGCCATCCACGCCGCGCGGTCGCGTGCCTTTGATGGGACGCGAGATGATGTTGCGTCCGTTCATTTTTAAAAAACACTCGGGCGAGGCGCTGAAAATCTGCGTGCCGCCGAGATCGAGATAAGCCGCGTGCGGAGCAGGGGAGGCGTGCCGCAGTCGTTCATAAAAATCAAAAGGCTCCAGATCGCGCGGCCAATCCGCCAGCCACGGATAGGACAAGTTCACCTGATAAATGTCTCCGGCAGCGATGTATTCTTTGGCGCACCGGGTGATGCGGACAAACTCCGCCTCGCTCATTTGTGGCTTAAACTCGATCCGCGTCCCACTGTGTTGTGCTCCCCCGTGTTGGGGGCTGGTTCCAGCGAGCGTAGTCGAGCTGCCAGCCCCCACTCCATCTTCAAAAATACTGCACTGCGGATACACCCCGAACAAAAATTTTCCGTCGAAGCTCACATGACCGAACAAGCCACCCGGATGGTCTTGTCGATGTTTCAGCAACACGTCTCGGAGCTTTCCCGCATCGCGCCAGATGCAACCTTCGATCAGTTCCACCGGGTCAGCCGCGATGATGGATTGCCCGTTTTGCCCCGGCACGGCGCTGTCCAGAAAAACCAGGCCCGGTCGCTGCGCCAAGTCACGCGCCATCTCCACCGCAGCGGATTGCGGCAGTCGGGCGGCGTCGGATTGTTGCAGCAAGTCAGGCATGAAGCAGGGCAAGAGTGCGGCGCGCGGCCCCGCAAGCAAGCGCAATTGCCCTCGCGCTTTGACAATTTGCCGACGCGCAGCATGTTGCATTCCCCGGAGCGAACCCGCCGGGCCAGCATTTTGAAACGAGTCCTTTTTGTCTGCACTGGCAACACCTGCCGCAGCCCGATGGCGGAGGCGATCTTCCGCGATCTGGTTCGTGGTCGTGCGGATTATGAAGTGCTCTCCGCAGGCACTGGCGCTTACCCCGGCGACGCCGCCAGCCGTCACACGGCGGACATCCTTACGGAGATGGGCGTGGATGCCTCGCTTCACCGCAGCCGTCCGCTCACCAAGGAAATGCTGGAC
>JAYVQB010000367.1:0-1515 GCA_043757085.1 Verrucomicrobiota bacterium | reverse complement strand
GCCGTGGTTTCAGTGTTCGCAGCGGCAGTATGTTTTCTTTATGGCCGCTGGCTTGCTGCAGCTTCATGCATCGCAGGCGGTGCCGTGCTCTTCGCCCTAGGCTGGAATGCATTAAAAAATATCCTGGTTCGCGCGAGGCGTGGATGCTCCGCCCGGCTGGAGACGGTGGGCCCGGAGATGCGCGCGCTGCTTGGAGTGCAATTGCGTGAAGAGATCAAGAATCTTTATGAAAGTTTTTCCGGCGTTCTGCAGCCCACGCGCGACAAGCTTGCGGAGCACGCACGGCGGCAGATTTCCCAGCACGAGCAAATTGAAAATCTCGTCCGCACCTTTGCGGAACTGGAGGAACAGTTGCGCGCAACGGGCGCAGTCATGCGACCATGAGTAGGAGCCTCCATCATGAAAACGATGGGTGTGCAATTCCATTCATAAAAAATCAAGGTAAACAGCCAAATTACAAAGCGTTTGTCCCGAATGGCACACAACTAATTTGTTTGAATGATAGGGCTGCCCCTTTTCACTGACCCTTTTCACATATTGTATCTGGAGACGTGACACCTTATCTCTTCACTTCAACTTGCGCAGGAACATCCACGCCGCTCCGCCTGCGGCCACGAGCACCACCACGAGCCACACAAGCCAACCGTGATCGCTCCGTTCAAATGGCGAAGGCGCAGGCTTCACTGATTCGCTGACTTTTGGTTGGTTGGCTGGTGCCGTTGGAGCGGCGGGCGATTCTGGTGGGTCCTTCATAGGCGGGTCATGCCAAATCCTTGGATGCGTCTTGGTGGTGCCTTCGGCGGGCGGCACATAGTCCAGTGGCAAGGTGTCATATTCCACTGCGGGCAACCCAGCCTTTGGAGTAATGGTGATACCAGCCTTCTTCAGCATGGCCTGCACTTTTTCCTCGTCCATTCCTATCGAGACGAGATCTCCTGTCTTTCTCTGGTAGATTAGCCGCCGCTTAAGGCGGAGCGGCTTCTTGGGATCTTGCTTCCGATCACCGAGCGGCACCGTTCTGATCAGCAAGACCTGGCCTTCGTCGTCACGGAGCAAAGGCAGGGGTTGCGTGATGAACTGGTAGTGATCCTCCAACGGGTAGCCGTCGCGGCCAATCAAATTCCCATTCAGGTATTCGACATCGTAATACGCCTTGATTTGATCCCACCTTGTGGGCATGATCCCGTTGTGCTTCCTGCTATACATTCCCATGACAGACGCCACGGCGCCGATGGCGGCGCTCTCGGGAGTCTCTTGGGCAGTTGCACTTGGCGGGAATGTTACGAAACACTCCAGCAGAAAAACGACGGTTACGAAGAACCTTTTATTTTGTCCAACTTGTTGCATTTCTGAACCTCCTAATGGTTTTTGCTGTAAATGGCGTGGTGATGAGCGGCCCACTCCCGTCCATGAGACCACCTTCATCATGATCGTCTTCCTCAGATTGGCTGCCAGGGTGATGGCCAATCTCATGAGCAATTGTGCCATTAAGCAAATCATAATACTGTTCGATTG
>JAYVQB010000366.1:0-1517 GCA_043757085.1 Verrucomicrobiota bacterium | reverse complement strand
CTGGTGGCCCAATCGATCACGATGGGGAAGCCGCAGGCATCGGTGGTGGGCAGACCCCATGAGTGGGGATTGGTGCCGAGCACGGGGAACTTGCCACCGAAAGGCACAACCTCGCCGAGCGTGGAAGTGCAATTCGTATAAGCGATGTAACCGCGCTTGGCTGCCTCCATGACATAGCCGCCGCCCCAGAGATAATGGAATGCATTGTCCACGCTGACCTGGCCGATGCCATATTGATCCGCGAGCTTCATGCAAGTTTCCATCGCCTCAAACGCGACACTCTGGCCGAGCTTGAGTTGCGCATCCCAGCACTGGCTGGCGGCAAATGACTTGTCGATCACGCGAATCTCCGCACCGGGCACACAACCTCCGGTCGCTGAGCCGAACAAGTGATCGAGATGCAGAGCCTTGATGACATTGTGCGTGCGAATGCCGTGCGTTGCGGCAAGCTCGCAGAAACGCGCAGCGTCTTCGGCTTCAGCGGCAGTGTAGCCGCGTTTCAAATAGGCTTTGCGCACGAGGTCATTGTGCGAGGCGGTGGGAATGATGCGGTAGGGTGTGGACATAGCGAAGAATTAGCTGAGCATTTTGGATAATCGTTCTATCTGGGCCAGAGATTAAAAAGACGCTCAGCATCGTCTGGCTTCAGAAGACGGGAGCCTGTTCGGGTAGGCGTGAAGGGGAGGTCGATCTCCTTGGCAAGTTGCAAGAATTTCCTCCACGTTATTTTAGAATCGAGTGACTCTTGGGGACACTCGACTCTAACACGGGTAAACGTTGGGCGTTGATCTACTTGAGGTGATTCCGTTAGTAATGCTGCTTCCACCCGTGACGCACTCTCTGCATTAGACGACATATTTGCAGAACCAATGATCGCAGCATTGCCTAGAGAAACAACCTTCGCATGAAGACCGGGAACAGAGTAGAGCTTAACGCCTCCGTCATAGAGGTCAGCCAAAAGCACTGCGGACGTGCTTCCACTCTTGATGCAGTAATCCGAAGCATCCACAATGAGGACATCCCCTTTTTTCAAACCAAGTTTATTATCAGTGCAATAGGCAATAGCCGCACGACGACGTGCGGCTTTTTTTGCAAGGGGCGAGACTTCTGACCAAAGTCGTTTAGAGAGTAATCGTGCCTTCATAAATAACAAAAGTTCGGCATAGCATAAAAGTTATCTACCACTTGTTAGCCTGAATAAAATCCTTCTCGCCCATCAAGTAATTCACCAGATTCAATGTCGCCCGCATGGCCTGTCTAGGCACGCTTTCATAGGTGCGGGAGCCGATGTGCGGGGTGATGAGCGCCTTAGGATGTTTCAGTAGCGGGTGATCGGCAGGCGGTGGTTCTTCGTCGAGGACGTCGGTGGCGTAGCCGCCGAGCCTGCCTGAATCGAGCGCGGCGATGATGTCGGGCATGTTCACCAACTCGGCGCGTGAGGTGTTCACGACGAGCAGCTCCGGCTTACTCAAGTTCAGGCGCGCGGCATTGACGAGATGTCGCGTGGAGTCGCTCAG
>JAYVQB010000365.1:0-5815 GCA_043757085.1 Verrucomicrobiota bacterium | reverse complement strand
CGAGAAGCGTGACGGCCAACAAACCAAACCGAGCAAGTCGCCGCCGCCAAGCCAGAGCGATGATTCCAATCCATAAAATCACGAACAGAACAAGCCCTCCTGCACGCGTGAACCCTGTGCTGACTGGAAGCAACCAATTCGCGATAAACAGAACGAGCACCCCCAGCCAGAGCCGTCGCAGCCATTTCATCATTAGAGCGGATTTCATAAGCGCAACATACAGCATCTCCCATCTCCCTATTTCCGGCACGGAAATTGCGTATCCAAAACCGCCCACAAAACCGCCCCAACAAAACCGCCCCAACAAAACCGCCCCATCTTGACTTCACTCCCTCCGTCCCTATCATGCCGCCCTTCTTTTATCATGAGCGACCCAGCCCCGATCAAGCCTGTTTACAATCTCAAAAACCCCTGCATCGCGCACCTGAGCCACGCGCATGATCTCACGGCTGCGGGCGCAGCGAAAAACACGCGGCACTATGAGATTGATCTGACTGGCTCCGGCCTGGAGTTCCTTCCAGGTGATTCCCTCGCTGTGCTGCCGACGAACGACCCGGCGCTGGTGGACTCGGTATTGCAGCAGCTCGGTTTTTCCGGGGATGAGAAGGTGAAAAATCCCAAGGCCGTGGATGTGCCGTTGCGTCAGGCCTTGTTCGAGAGCTACTCGATCACGGAGACGGACAACAAATTGCTCAAGGCCGTGGCGGAGAAATCGGGCAACACCGATCTGACCGCCCTAACCGCGCCGGAGCGAAAGGACGACCTGAAAAAGTTCCTCTGGGGCCGTGATGTGCTGGACATTCTCGCGGAAAATCCAACGGCGAAGTTCGAGCCCCAGGAGTTCTCTGCCTTGCTCAAGAAACAACTCATCCGCCTCTACTCCATTTCCTCCAGCCTCAAGGCCAATCCCGATCAGGTTCACCTCACGATCGCGACCGTGAAATATGAAAGTCGCGGTCGCCAGCGCAGCGGTGTGTGCTCCACCTTCCTTGCGGAACGTGTGGACTCCTCCACTCCCCTGCCGACTTTCATCAATGCCGGCAAAGGCTTCCGCCTGCCCGATCCGTCGGACGATACGCCCGTTATCATGTGCGGCCCTGGCACCGGAATCGCGCCATTCCGCGCTTTCTGCCAGGAGCGTCGCGCCACGGGTGCCTCAGGTGATGCATGGCTTTTCTTTGGCGAAATCAACAAGGCCACCTGTTTCTTCTATGAAGACGAATGGAACAGCTATGTGGGTGACGACACACTCCGTCGCATGGACACGGCGTTCTCACGCGATCAGGCGGACAAGCTCTATGTGCAGCACAAGATGCTGGAGCACGGACGTCTGTTTTACGACTGGTTGGAACGCGGCGCGATCTTCTACGTCTGTGGCGATGCCTCCAGGATGGCGACGGATGTGGACAAGGCGATGCACACGATCATCGAGAAGGAAGGCGGCAAGACCTCCGAACAAGCTATCGAATATGTCGAGGCCATGAAGGCGGCGAAACGTTACCGGCGCGACGTTTATTGATCGCTGGCGAAAATCGCTACGCATTTGAAAAAGATGGAGCGCGAGAGCCGAGTGGAACGAGACAGATTGCCAGAGGCAACCCGAAGGGCGAGGCGGGAACCGAGTCAATGTCGCAGACCACTCGCCCAAAATTGGATATTCAATGTGGACACAATATCCAGAAGGCAATAGGCGAGTAGGCTGCGCCATACTCGCGCTCCCTCTCAAATAATGCCGTCTCACTTAGGCGAGACTCAATATCTCTGGCCAGAGGAATTTGTTGCCGGAGCGGATGCGGCTGCTAACTTTGTGTCTATGATGAGTCTTCGTGCTAAAATTCTGTCCTTGATGGCGATCCCCTGCGCCCTGCTGACGACAGTCAGTGCCCAGTCGCCACCCGACACCACCAAAGCACCCGTGGAGGATAAGAACCCACTGCTTGATCCCAAGGTGACCAAGCTTCTCGAAGAGGTGCGCCTGCTCTACTCGAAGCAACAATACTACGCTGCACTCTCTAAACTTGCCGAAGCAGAAGCCTTTGTTCCAGACAGTCCGGTGCTTATCAACGTCCGGGGAAGCATCTACACCAGCATGCGTGATTTCGTCCACGCCAGAGAGTGCTTTGAACGCGCTGAGAAAATCGTGCCGGATGCCATTGAACCCAAGTTCAACAAAACTGAGCTGTTTTTCGCAGAGGCCAAATATCCCGAGGCCGAGGTCGCCTTCAAAAAACTCATCGCAGAGACACCGAAGCTTCGCGAAGATTTACGTCATCTCGCGATCTTCAAAATTCTCGTGTGCCAGCTCAAGCAAGGGAAAGTTGATGATGCTGAGAAGACCATGAAGTCCTTCACCTTCATGGATGATACCCCTGCGTTTTATTACTCAAAGGCCGCCTTGGCCTTTCAAAAAGATGAAAAGGCAGAAGGCCAGAACTGGATGAGCAAGGCGACCAATATCTTCCGAGCCGACAAAAACGCTTTCTATATCGACACCCTGATGGAAGCGCGTTGGGTGGAGAGCCTTCAAGTTCCCGAAGCTGGCAAATAGCCCAGCTTAGCCAAGCACCTCAAGCGCATTCTTCAGCAAGGTCAGTCCTGCGGTCTGGCTTTTCTCCGGGTGAAACTGCACGGCCACGAGATTCGGCGCGATGATGCCGGAGACGAACTCACCTGCGTAATCCGTCTTGCACGCGGCCAGCCTTGCATCATCCGGCTTTGGGAAATACGAATGCACAAAGTAGAACGAAGCCTCCTCGCCAAGCCCTGTCCAAAGCGGGTGCACCGGATCAACAAACCGCGCCGTATTCCAGCCCATGTGCGGAATTTTTATTCCCGGCTGCGGCGTGAAGCGCGGCACCGTGCCCTTGAATGTGGAAAGTCCGACGACACCGGGATTCTCCTCACTGCTTTCAAAGAGCAATTGGTAACCGAGACAGATGCCGAAATAGGGACGCTGTTCCGCGAGCCATTTCTTCAACGGTATCCACAATCCGGATTCCTGTAGCTGCCTCGATGCATCGCCAAATGCTCCCTGCCCCGGAAACACCAGCAAATCCAGTTCATCGAAATGTTGCGGCAATGTCACCAACGTCGCCTGGTGCCCGACAGCCGCAAAGGCGTTGATAACGCTGCGGAGATTGCCTCCGCCATAGTCGAGAATTCCCAGACGCATGATTAGAGAACGTCTTTCGTGCTCGGCACCCCGCTGACGCGCGGATCAATCCGTGTGGCGGCATCCAGCGCACGCGCCATTCCTTTGAATATCGCCTCCGCCATGTGGTGGGCGTCTTTGCCGTGAAGAACCTCGACATGCACATTCGCCATCGCGGCATTGGTGAAGCCGCGCACAAATTCCTCGACGAGCTGGAACTGAAATGCCGTGCCAATCGTCTCGACGCGGTCCGGCGCTTCATAGTGCAGATAGGGACGGCCACTGAGATCAATGGCGACTCGCGCCAGCGTTTCGTCCATTGGCAGCAATGCCCAGCCGTAGCGGACGATGCCCGCCTTGTCGCCCAGCGCTTCCTTGAAACAAGTGCCGAGCACGATGCCTGTGTCTTCCACCGTGTGATGGAAGTCCACGTCGATGTCACCGACCGCTTTCACCTTGAGATCAAACAGGCCGTGCTTGGCAAACAGCGTGAGCATGTGATCAAGGAACGCGATGCCGGTGTCGATCTCGGACTTGCCGGAGCCGTCGATGGACAGGGACAGATTGATGTCCGTTTCGGCGGTTTTGCGGTGCTTGGTGGAGGTGCGGTTTTGGCTCATGGAAATAAGACGCAATAACAGTCACTCAACCGCCTTCGTCAACGTCACATCTCGCATTCGCTGATAGCCCTACAGCATCCGTTTCGTTCTCCCGCCAAGCTGAGCAGAGGCTGCGCGAATATCCATCCCGACTCATTGAGCATCTGATAATGTGAGTCCAAATAGCGCAGAAGCGCGCTCATTTGCCGTCAAGACATGCCGCCTGAAACACAAAGACGGTGCGATCTGGCTCGGAGGTAAAGGTCAACGTCCCCTCGTGAGCCGCCGCGATCCATTGGGCAATGCTGAGTCCAAGGCCAGTTCCTTCGACTCCATCTGCTTTCACATTTGAGCCACGGTAGAAACGCTCGAAAACGCCGCTCTGTTCATCTGCGGGAACGCCGCAGCCGGTGTTGGCGATGGAGAAAGAGACTATTTTGCCAATTCGGGTGAGACTGATCTGCACAGCACCGTGGGGGCAGTTGTGCTTCACGGCGTTGTCGCAAAGGATCACCAGCAATTGCCGGATGCGATGGCGGTCGGCCATGATGCACGCGTCATCGCAATGCTCCATGGTGACGGTGATGCCTCGTTCCGCGCCGAGCACGACCGTGTCCTCGGTCGCGGCCACCACCAGCGGTTTCAAGGGCACCGGTTCGCGATTCAATGTGCCCAGATGCGAGTCCGCCTTGGCGAGAAAAGCAAGGCCGTCCACGATTTGGGAAAGCCTCTCGATCTCATCCAGATGCCGGGCAAAGGCGGCGCGGTCCGCGTCGGTTCGCGCTGGGTCGTCCACCAAGCGCTCGAACTCCCCATGCAGAACGGTCAACGGTGTTTTCAGCTCGTGGGAGGCGTAGAGCGTGAACTGGCGGATGCGTTGGAAGGACTCATCGAGACGCGCCGTCATGGCGTTGAAGACATGCGCGAGCCTGACAAACTCGGCATCACCGCGGGCAGGAATGATCTGCTCCCGCAGATTGCCTTCATGAATGCGGTCCGCGGCATCCGCGAGGGATACGACAGGACGCATCGCCCGCCGGGCCAGCCACCAGCCGCCGAAGGCAATGAGGGCCACGGCGATGACAGCTTCGCCCGCGATCTCCAGCATGACATGAGGCACGGTGACGTGCTCGTCAGGTGCGGATATGGGCTCGATCACGAGTTCGAAGTAAGCAAACGCGGAAACCAGCAACAGTCCCGTGAGAAACAAGCCCGCGAAACTCCATGCCAGCCGCGCGGCGAGGGTCATGGGTTTCATGGCGCGTCCTCCCGAAGAACATAGCCGGCTCCGCGCACGGTATGAAGAAGTTTCATCTCATGCCCCTCGTCCACCTTCTGCCTAAGCCGACGGATATAAACGTCCACGAGGTTTGATCCCTGGTCGAAGTAATGTTCCCAAACCTCCTCCAGCAACAGTCTCCGGCCGCAAATGTGGCCGGCGTGGCGCAGCAGCACTTCGACGAGCAGCGTCTCACGGGCCGAAAGATCGAGACGCCGCCCAGATCGACGCACCTCACGACGCGTGAGGTCGAGGGTGAGGTCCGCGATCCCCAGCATGGCCGGATTGGATTGCGGCGGCATCTTCAGCGAGCGACGGCCGAGTGCTTTCACGCGCGCGACCACCTCTTTGACCGCGAAGGGCTTGGCCATGTAGTCGTCCGCACCGGCATTGATGCCGGCCACGCGCTCATCCACGGAACCCAAGGCTGAAACCATGAGGATGGGCAAGGTGCTGCCGCGTTCGCGCAATTTGCGGGTGAGTTCGATGCCGTTCAGCCTCGGAAGCATGATATCCAGCACCGCCGCGTCATAGTCTCCGCCGCGCAACATCTCCAGAGCCTCATCACCCCTTGAGCATATCTCCGCAGCCAGCCCGTTCTCGCGCAGCCCCTTGAGGAGAAGCGCGCCGATTTTTGTTTCGTCCTCAACAATGAGCACCCGCATCGCGCCATGGTAGAGCGCTTTGCCCACGATTCCAGCGCCGAATTAGCGATGAACGCGCGTTGTGGGTGCCAGTGGGAGAGTAACATGGGCCTCTGGCCTGTGGGTGTCGGGGGTGTCTCGC
>JAYVQB010000364.1:0-5830 GCA_043757085.1 Verrucomicrobiota bacterium | reverse complement strand
TCCTCGCGTGTCTGGTGGCCGCGATGCTTGGCTGGGTCATGCTCGCACGCCCCATCATGATCGACCTGACGCTTCCGGCAGATCATCTCATTGCGGATGCGCTCATCCTCACCAAGCCGGGTGAATACGTCATGACCTATAAAGGCGAAGCCGTCTTTCGTCCGCGCCCATATTATTATGTTCTGGAGCCCTTCACCCGCGCCCGACTGAACAATGGCCTGCTTCCTGATGAAATTTCCGACCGCCTTATCGCCACCCGGACTTGCGCGGCGATGACGCTCACCCACAGGCTTCCTGCCGCGGCGCGGCACTTCATTGAGAACAATTACATTCCGGTCGGCCAGCTTCGCGTCGTCGGAAAAGAACTTCCGGAGGCCGATAGCCAAGGAGACATCCGGTTCAAAATCCAGATTCCGGCCGATTACACCCTCGTGATGGAAGGGGGTGAAGGGATCGTCGTGCAGCTCGATGGTAAGCCTTTCTTCAAATCGGCCTTCATGGAGGCCGGCTGGCACATCTTGCGAATCTCTGGCAAAGCAACCGTTGCCAAGCTCCTCTGGACGCGCGCGGTGCAGCTTGGATTCAAACCCCTTTCTCAAGATTACCAGCCCGAGAAAGTCGGCTCGGAGTTCTGAAGGATTTGAAGGAGCATCTGGGGTGAGGCATGTCAATCTTGGCATAAAATCTGTCCCAAGATCAGTCTTCCAGACCCGCGTCTTTATACGCACGACGCAGCAAATCCATCACTCCGGTCTCCATGGCCCAACTCTCAAGATAAGCGCAATCAAGCGCACTGCCCTGTGTTTTCATCACACCCAAGATATCATTCCACTGCCGGTCTGAACTGCATCCGCCCATCCGATACCAGTCGAGCTTTGACAAAATCACATCCTCCGCAGTGGCGACATTCTCGCGGCAAGGTTATCTGCCACGACCAGAACTTTCTCGATGCGCCGCTCTAGTTGAACTCGCGCATAGCTGGTCAGCTTCGGGATGAAAACGTCCACCTTCACCATGTGTTCCAGATGAATGAGGTTGAAGCTCGATCTCTCCGCGACCGCCATGCGAACTGTTTCCTCATCCACGTAAAAATCTGCGCCGAGTGCGGAAACGAACGGCTTCAAATGCTCAAGCCGGAGGTCTGCCACGAGGTCCACATCACGCGTGCCGCGCGCTTCACCATGCACCCCGCTGGCGACGATGCCTCTTCTGCGGGAAGTTGCAACTGCGGAGGCCGCGCTGATCAAAAGTCGATACTCCTATTCATCATCCTTTCCACCCGCTTGCAAGGCTGCGACGACATTCATGTCCTCCAGTGTGGTGGTGTCGCCTTTGACGGTGCCGCCAGCGACGATTTCTTTAAGGAGACGGCGCATGATTTTCCCGGAGCGTGTTTTCGGCAGCGCGGCGGCAAAGCGGATATCGTCGGGACGCGCGATGGCACCGATGACATTACCAACGTGTTTCTTCAATTCTGCGGCAAGCGCGGGTGTGGCTTCGATTCCGGTCTTCACGGTGACGAAGGCGACGACGGCCTGGCCTTTGATTTCATCAGGACGACCGACCACCGCAGCCTCCGCGACGGCGGCATGGCTGACGAGCGCGCTTTCCACTTCAGCAGTGCCGAGGCGATGGCCGGAGACGTTCAGCACGTCGTCAATGCGGCCCATGATCCAGAAGTAGCCATCGTCATCGCGCCGTGAACTGTCGCCGGCAAGATAGATGTCTTTATAGGTGCCCCAATAAGTTTCTTTATAGCGCTCGGCGTCACCGTAAATGGTGCGTAGCATGGACGGCCATGGTTTGCGGATGACAAGCTTGCCGCCTTCGTTGGGGCCGACTTCCTGGCCTTGTTCATCGAGGATGGCCGCGTCCACGCCGAAGAATGGCAGTGTCGCAGTGCCGGGCTTCGTAGGCGTGACGCCCGGCAGCGGGGAAATCATGATCGCGCCGGTTTCCGTCTGCCACCAAGTGTCCACGATGGGGCAGCGTCCGCCGCCGATGACGGTGTGATACCACATCCAAGCTTCGGGATTGATCGGTTCGCCGACGCTGCCGAGCAGACGCAGCGAGGAGAGATCAAATTTTTGTGGATGTTCGTCGCCCCATTTGATGAAGGTGCGGATCGCGGTGGGCGCGGTGTAAAGAATCGTGACCTTGTGCTTCTGGATGATCTCCCAAAAGCGACCGAGATGTGGCGTGTCGGGCGCGCCCTCATACATCAAAACGGTCGCGCCGTTCGCGAGCGGTCCATATACGATGTAACTGTGTCCCGTGACCCAGCCGACGTCCGCAGTGCACCAATAGACATCGTCATCGCGCAGGTCGAAGACATACTTCGCCGTCGTGTAAGTGCCGACGAGATAGCCGCCGCTGGTGTGGAGGATGCCCTTGGGTTTGCCAGTCGAGCCGCTGGTGTAAAGAATATAAAGCGGGTGTTCGGCATCAAAACCTTCAGCCGGGCAATTCGCGTCCACCTTGGCAATTTCATCGTGCCACCAAGTGTCGCGCCCGGCTTGCATCGCGATCTCCTGACCCGTGCGTTTCAGCACGATGACTTTCTTCACCTTTGAATCTCCGCTGCTGAGTGCGGTGTCCACATGTGGTTTCAAGGGCACGATCTTTCCACGACGCCAACCGCCATCTGCAGTGACGATGGCAATTGCGCCGCTGTCGTGCAGCCGATCCTTGATGCTCTCCGCGCTGAATCCACCGAAGACCACGCTGTGCACCGCGCCGATGCGTGCGCACGCCAGCATGGCGATGGCCGCCTCCGGCACCATCGGCATATAGATGAGCACGCGATCGCCAGCCTTGATGCCTTGGGCTTTCAGCACATTGGCAAACTTGCAGACTTCTACATGAAGCTGCGCGTAGGTCAGCGTGCGGGTCTCGCCCGGTTCGCCTTCCCAGAGAATCGCGACCTTGTCCTTGCGATGCGTCTGCAAATGACGGTCCACGCAGTTCTCAGAGACATTCAATTTCGCGCCGGTGAACCATTTGGCGAAGGGCGGCTGCCAGTCGAGCACCTTGTCCCACGTTTTCTGCCATTTCAGTTCCGATGCCTCCCGCGCCCAGAAGGTGTCGGGCGAGTTGATGGATTCAGCGTAAAGTTTTTTGTATTCGTCCATGCTGCTGATCCGGGCTTTCGCTTTGAATTCATCAGATGGATGGAAGACGCGGTTTTCAGTCTGGAGGGATTTGAAGTCGGTGCTCATGTTGGGGGGGCGGATTGGTGAGAAGGTGGGTAGTGATTGTGGAAAAAAAGTCGCTGGGCGTCAATGCAGAATGTGGTCAACTGCGATGCCATTTGCCTTTTCCCTTCATGCCCTGTAATTTCAAAGCGGGTCGGCCGGGGGCTGTCGCTGCCAGATGTCGCAAGGCGATTGGGAGAGGAAAGTCCGGACACCACAGGGCAGCGTGCCGCTTGCAAGGGCGGGGGCTGGAAGCGCAAGCAACCGGTCACGGAAAGTGTCACAGAAAATATACCGCCCTTCAGCCCTGAGCTTGTCGAAGGATCGAAGGGTAAGGGTGAAATGGCGAGGTAAAAGCTCACCGGTCCGAGAGTAATCGAGGGCGCAGGACAAACCCCACGCGGTGCAAGACAGAACAGAGGAAAGGCCCGCCTGGCCGCAACCACGCCGAAAGGCGCGGGGAACCCTCGGGTATTAGTCGCATGGCTGCGCAAGCAGCACGCGCGCGCCGCAAGGTGCGCGTGAGAGAAATGACCGCCACCAGTGTCAGCAATGACACAGGAACAGAATCCGGCTTACACCGGCCGACCCAATTATTTCCACATGATTCTGCTGTGCGTGCCGCTTGCGATACCTGAACGATGAAAACAAGTTTCTTGAGGCAGCACATAATTCTGTGCTGCTTTTCCCATCATGAATCTCGAACAGGACATCATCAGCCTCACTGACTTCGCACGCAGGACACGACACCACACCGCAGGACTCAAGAAAGAAGGCCGACCTCGCGTCCTGACACACAACGGCAAGGCGGCTGCTGTGGTCCTCTCTGTTAGCAGCTACGAAAAACTTCTGCATGATGCCGAGGAGCATCGCCTCGACCTCCGTCTGCGGGTGGCGCTGGAGGATTATGCAAAAGGCCGCCGCGGAATCCCTGCGGCAACGGCATTTCAATCCATTCGCGCCCGATCTGACAAGCGTCGCTCTAAATAATGAGCGATACACTGACGCTCTCAGACGAGGCCCAGCGCACCATAGATGAGCAACTTATATGGTATGAAGCCGATGAGAAGCAATTCTTCGTCACCGTTCTGCAAGTTCGACATGAACGAAGACGGTTGATGTTTGAGGCAGAAGAAACATGAGCGCAACGATAACATGGGAGGCGAGCATTGGCGCAGCGAGGAATTGTCTGAAGTTTGCAGTTTGAACTTCGCGGATTTAGCGCACGATGCGCCATGCCTCTCTTCAAGCGCATCGAAATCTGGGTGCTCCTCGCCGTCATTGCGGCGGGCCTGGCATTCGTTTTCACCCGTCGTCAACCTGATGCGGGGGAGCCGGAGAATAGCAACTCTCCGATTGCCCAATCAGAAGACCGCGCTCCTTTGAAAATCCATCGTTGCGTCCTAGAACGTGATTACGGTAATGCCCGGCTCGATGTCGAAGTGAGTGTGAAAAACGAAACCTCGGAAAAATGGACGCTTCAGTCACCGAAGGTCAGACTCCTGAATTCCGCAGGCCGGGAAATCCCCAGCTTCTTTCTTCCGTTTGAACCGCAGCCAGAAGTCCCGGCTCAATCCACTCAGGACGTGCAGCTTCGTTACTGGCTCGAAGCCGCTGACTTAAAAGGAGTGCTTAAGCTCGAAGTAAATGGAAACACCGTGGAAGTGAAGGGCGCGACCGCATTTGATTTGATGACGCTGAAAAATGCGGAGAAGAAAACCCTTAATGCGGGGCAGTGGTAATGACCGCAGACCATCTTCTCATCGACGTCGGCAATGGCCGCACGAAGCTCGGGCTCGCCACGCGGGATGCGATCCTTGATCAGCGCGACACGCCCACAGCATCGCTCAGCGCGGATGGTTTGCGCCATGTTCTGAAAGACTGGAAATACTCACGCATCACTTGTGCATCAGTCGTCCCCTTGGCCACGGAAAAACTGCACGCATTCTTTGGTGATTCGTTACTCGTGCTCCGGCATGACATCGAACTGGGCATCGGCATCAACTACCCAAAGCCGGAAAGCATTGGTGCCGACCGGCTAGCGAACGCGGTGGCGCTGGCGCAGCTTTACGGCGCACCGGGTATCGTGATTGATTTCGGCACGGCAGTGACCTTTGACATTGTGGATGCGGATTCTTGTTACGTCGGCGGCGTGATCGCGCCGGGCTTGCGCTTGATGACGGATTATCTGCACGAGCGCACGGCGCTGCTGCCAAGAGTTGAACTCCGAGAACCTGCTTCAGTCATCGGCAAATCAACGGAACAAGCCATCCTCGCGGGCGCAGCGTTCGGCTATCGCGGCATGGTTCGCGGCTTGCTTGATGCCTTGAAAAAAGAATTGGGAAATCCGGCGCGGCTTCGCGTGATCGCCACCGGTGGTGATGCAGAATGGATCGCCGAAGGCTTGCCAGAAATTGACGCGGTGAATGCAGATTTGACCTTGCACGGACTGCGGCTCGTGGGCAATCTCCACGCCCGAGCATGAGCCATTCTTCTTCTCCAGCAAAACCCGTCACCGCCGTCGGCGTGGACTTCGGTGGCACTTTTGTCAAAATCGGCGTCTGCCGTGGCGGCGATCTTCTGGAGACCGACACCCCGCTCCTAACCACCGACCATCAGGGGCCGGACGCGCTCAT
>JAYVQB010000363.1:0-5831 GCA_043757085.1 Verrucomicrobiota bacterium | reverse complement strand
TGCGCGCATTTAGAAATGTCGGCGGCGAACCGTTCTTTGTGCGCCGCGCCAAGGGCTGCCGCATCTGGGACGTGGATGATCGCTCGATGATTGATTACGTCGGCACTTGGGGTCCCGCCATTCTCGGTCATGCGCCCCAGTGTGTCATCGAAGCGGTGCAGAACGCAGCCAAAGATGGCGTCAGTTTTGGCATCCCCAACATCTACGAAATAGAGATGGCCAAGCTTATTTGCGAATGGGTTCCGAGTGTCGAAAAAGTCCGCATGGTCAACAGCGGCACCGAGGCCACCATGAGTTGCGTCCGCCTTGCGCGCGGATTCACCAAACGCGACCGCATCGTGAAATTCGACGGCTGCTATCACGGCCATGTCGATGCCTTGCTCGTCGCCGCTGGCAGTGGCGCGCTCACGCATGGAAAGCCGGACAGCGCGGGCATTCCCGCGAGCTACGCAGAACTCACCACCGTGCTGCCTTACAATGATGTCGCCGCACTCGAAGAATGTTTTGCCAAGGACGGCGATCAAATTGCGGCGATCATTGTCGAGGGTTATCCCGCCAATGCCGGACTCATCTTGCCGCAGCCAGGTTACTTGCAGAAGCTGCGCGAGATCACGCAAAAACACGGCGCGTTGCTCATCTTCGACGAAGTCATGACCGGCTTCCGCGTGGCAAAAGGTGGTGTGCAGGAAATTGAAAAAATCATGCCCGACCTCACCGCCATGGGCAAGGTCATCGGCGGCGGCCTGCCCGTCGGCGCGTTCGGCGGTCGCGCCGACATCATGGATATGCTCGCGCCCGACGGCCCCGTTTATCAAGCCGGCACGCTCAGCGGCAACCCGCTCGCGATGGCCGCAGGTCTCGCGCAATTGCGTGAAATGGAAAAGCAACACGGTTGGCGCAAGCTGGAACAACTCGGCGCGATCATGGAAGACGCCGTCATGGAGATTCTTCAGAAGACCGGGCGAAATTATCAGTGGTATCGCACTGGCAGCATGTTCTGCCTTTTCTTCACCGAGAAGCCCGTGCGCAATCTCACTGACGCCAAGACCAGCGACCTCGCCGCCTTCAGAAAATTCTTCCAGCACTGCCTCGATCACGGTGTTTACTTCGCCCCGAGCCAGTTCGAGACCGGCTTCATCAGCCTTGCCCACAGCGAGGAAGATTTAGCGAAGACAGCAGAGGTGGTGCAGGCGGGGCTGACTTCAAGTTGATATGTAGGACAACTATCGCCTTAAGCTGTTTCACTTGAATTAAACTGGATAGCCCACTCCCACGATCTCATTAGCAGATACCGAGTCTTAGTGTCTTTTGGTCCTTTGACATTGGTATGGGAACGATTGTCATCTAGGGGTGCGTGTTGGACTTTTTGTTGAGGAATTTCCCTCACTTTCTCAACACGCATTTTGATGACTCCACCTTGCCACAGGGGGTTGGTGGCGCGCTGTTTAGTCTGCTCTGCGGTCGAATACTTGCTCCAGTCAGTTGACATGCCGTCTTGATCGCCTTCACCGTGATTTCGGAAGGTTCCAGGAATCGGTTGGCCGTCCTTGATGTAATTGCGGTGGACGCGCATGAAGAGCGAATCCTCGTCGGGAATTACTTCAGTGGGCCATGTATCGCTCATCATGCAGCAGTGTGGGCTAGCCACATGAGAATTCCCATATCCAACCGCTTTGCGGGGACAAGTTGCCCGCTAGTTTGGTTTGAGTTCGAATTGGTGGAATCATCACCAAAATACGTTGTCGGCTTCTTCTCATCCGAGGGGACATTCAAAAGCAATCCGTAGGGCGCAGAGGTCCAGTAAATGTCCACGCTGTTATCGGGGCCGGCGGATATCATGGGCACTTTGACAACGAGCCGCGCTTTCTCCCAAATGGCCAGAGCATGATCCATCAAAGTTTTGGCAGCCCTTCGCCAAGTCCTTTCTGAGCAAATGAGACCGGGTTCATCATCTGAAGATTGTTGAGCGTGGTAAATTACTCGAGATGCTTCAATCGCATCTGAGATTATTGCTAATTCCGATGGCACGAGTGGCAATTTGCCTTGGTCACCTGTCCCCTGATTTTCCCTACTTCTGGCGGTCCTAGTTGATTTGGCTGGTTTCTTTGGAATTCTATTTTCGAGATCGTCTCGCAATTGGGAAATCTGTTCACGCATTAGAATAATGGCGGACACAAGTTGCCCAAGTTCGAGAGGTGTGACGAAAGCTTTTGGCTCTTGGGTAGCGCGAGTAGAATGGATATTAAATCCAGCAGGCAGTGTTTCCCGAAGGGGAAAATTCCACCCCGGGCAATTCTGCAGCTGACCCGTTGAACGGTCTTCCTCTTCAAACGTGGCAAAATGGGAAAAGTGTTTAGGCATCTTCTAAGATAAGCATTTGAAATGATGTGCTAAAAACCGCGAATATTTCTTTAAGGTAGTTTTCGCCGACTCTTGTCTTGAATGCGGAATTAAGAAACACATCTACTTTACCGTCTGTTTTTCGCGACCATGTAATTTGATGAATTGGTGCATTTTCTAATGAAAACGTGCCTCCGATTAACTTGGCAGCCATCTTTGGTGAACGGCTCTCGAAAGAAAGCGTCCTGATTAATCCTTCTTTTGGGAGATCAGCAAATGGAATTGTGAACAACGCCTTCCCATTTACTTCAATTTCCTGGCCAATGAAGTTTCTCAGCACATCTTGAATTGCGAGCCAAGAATGTGTCGCCTTCGGTTTTGTCCGGTGAAAAAAATCTGAGGTGGCTACATCAACGTGCAAATGACCTGCCTTTCCCATCCCTAGCCGCACAAGGCGACGCAACCGACCTTTGCCATTTGCTGCGATGAACGCGGACTCTTTATCCAACAACTTCAATAACCTCTTATCCTTTGTCGAAAAGCGGCCGCAAGCCGTAAAGGATACGCAGCCTACGGTTTTAATGTCAGGAAGGGCAAAATTAGCTTTGGACATGATCGATATGATACGAATCTCTGTCGGGGGTGCAAGAAAACTATCGCGAGCATCAATTCTCATACTTGAGTTTCATACTTTCCCAAACAATACCATTGAACCGTTTAGGCACACGTTCGCATGTTATTGTGAGGATCACGCCGAGCGTCAGCGGAACGATGCCGAAGATGGCCGACACGGCCATGATCGTGATCGCGCCGAGGGAGATGAACAGATTCTGTTTGATGATGGCGCGCGCCTTGAGGCTGAGTTCGCGGGCAGTGAGAAGTTTTTCGATCTTGTCCTTCATCAGCACGACATCGCTTAGTTCCAATGCGGCGTCACTGCTGCGTGCGCTCCAAAATACTCGACATGACGCTGAGTTTAAGGGGGTAATTCACATCATTCCCCACGACGACCGAAGGATCGATAAATCCAAGACCCATTGACAGTAAGCTGGCAATATGGGAATATGGCAGTATGAAAACGACAATGGATTTGCCCGACGAGCTGATGCGGGAAGTGAAATTACGTGCGGTGGTGCAAGGACGAACCGTGAAAGACCTCGTAACCGAGTATCTCAGCAAATGCCTGGGTTTGACGCCTCGCGCAGACGCAAAAAAGCCCGTTTCCAGTTCGATGGTTGAGATCGGCGCTCACGGTATCCCAGTGATCCGCTGTGCGCCCGACGCACCAGCTACCCGAATGAGTGCGGGCGAACTACTTAAGCTCGAACAGGAAATTCTTTTACAGGAGGACATGCAGCGTGTCGGGATCACTCTTTGACACGAACGTCTGGATCGCGGCGGTTTTCCCCACCCACGCTTTTCACCGGCAGGCTCAACATGCATTGCACAAAGCGAGGCCTGCCCGTCCGGCGGTTTTCTGTCGCGCCACGCACCAGAGTTTTCTCCGCCTAGCCTCCACTCTCGCGTTAGTAAAAATCTATGGTGCGGATTCGATGACTAATCGCGATGCCTTGGTGGCCCTCAATGCATTACTCGCATTGCCGCAAGTTTGTGAACGAAAGGAACACGAAGGGGTGGTGACTCTCTGGCATCGTCTGGCTTCCCGGGAAACCGCATCTCCAAAAGTGTGGATGGATGCTTACCTCGCCGCCTTCGCCATCTCCGGCGCATTGCGTCTGGTGACCCTCGACCATGATTTCAAAAGCTACAAAAAGCAGGGGCTGGATTTGTTGCTGCTAAATCCGTAAGCGTTCAACATCTCCAGCATCGTGTTCGCCACTTGAGTGATATGTGGTTTGCCAAAACACGCGTGCCCAAGAAATGGCCACGCGGAGGAGAAGGCTTCAATCCTTCCCAAACAACAGCCGCAAGCTGTTCAAACACACCACCACCGTGCTCCCTTCATGCGTGATGACGCCGATGGTGAGGGGCACGAGGCCGAAGATCGCGGACACGGCCATGATGATGATGGCCCCGAGGGAGATGATCAGGTTTTGCTTGATGATGGCGCGCGCTTTCAGGCTGAGTTCGCGGGCGGTGAGTAGTTTTTCAATCTTGTCCTTCATCAACACGACATCGCTTTGTTCCAATGCGGCATCGCTGCCGCGCGCGCCCATGGCGACACTGACATAGGCGGCGGCGAGACTGGGCGCATCGTTCACGCCATCGCCCACCATCGCGACTTTGTGGCCGCGGTCGGTCATCTCTTTGATGGTGGCGACTTTGTCCTCGGGCTTGAGTCCGGCGAAGACCGCGGAGAGGCCGAGGTCTTTTCCGACTTGCTCCGCAGCGGCGCGACGGTCGCCAGTGAGCATGATGGTCTGCAAGCCTTCAGCCTTGAGTTTTTCCAGCACGCCCTTGCTGCCCGAGCGAATGGTGTCCTGCAACAAGACGCGGCCCACAAGGCTGCTCTGCAATACCCAGACTTCTGTAAAGCCGAGTGGCGCATCGGGAATCTTGCCGACCCATCCCGCGAACTCGCCCTGCTCCATCAGCTCGCGTCGGCCCACATAAGTGACCTGACCATCCACCGTGCCGCGCAAGCCGGCACCCGTGAGACTTTGGAATCCGTCGAGTGTTCCTGGCGCGATGTCCTGTGATTTTCCATGAGCGACGATGGCGCGGGCAATGGGATGATTGGACTGCGCTTCCATCGTGATCGCAATGCGCGTGACATCGGCCTCGCGACCCGGCGGAAAACTCTCGATGGTTTGCACGCGCATCTCGCCCTCGGTCAGCGTGCCGGTTTTGTCCATGCAGACAACATCCACTTCCGCGAGTTTCTCAATGGCCGCGCCGCCGCGAAAGAGAATGCCGTGCCGCGCGCCCCAAGCGATGGCTGCGAGAATCGCGGACGGAATGCTCAAGGCCAGCGCGCAAGGCGACATCACCACGAGCAACGTCATCGCGAGATAGAATGCGGATTTTTGCCCGGGAATATTGTGAAAGGGCGCGATGTGAAAGCCGAGCCACCAGACGAAGAACATCACCGCAGTCAGGCCGAGCACGAGCCAGGTGTAAGGCGTGCCGAACTTGTCCGTGAAACGCTGGCTGGGCGCGCGAAGGTTCTGCGCGTGCTGGATGAGCATGATGATTTTTTGCAGCGCGCTCTGCGAAGCGAGCTTCTCGACCTTGACCGTGACTGCGCCCCAGAGATTGAGCGTGCCGCTGAAAACTTCCGCGCCTTTGGTTTTTTCAACCGGCACGGATTCGCCGGTGAGCGTGGATTCATCCGCTGCTGTCTCGCCAGATTCAATGGAGCCATCCACGGCAAAAAGCTCATCAGGGCGCACCTGCAATCTATCGCCCACAACGAGCGAGACGACCGCACGTTCCTCGACGCGGCCATCAGGCAAAATGACACGCGCCATCTTCGGCGCGGCCTTGGTCAGCGCATTGATTTCGCGATGCGTGCGGTGCAGCGCGTAATG
>JAYVQB010000362.1:0-1525 GCA_043757085.1 Verrucomicrobiota bacterium | reverse complement strand
GATTGAGTCGGCGTTTCATCGGGCGGGTGGAACTGAATTATTTGGCGTCAAGCTTGCCTTGGATTTTGAAGCTGGCCACGCCTTCACGCACTGAGGGCACCGGCATGCTCCACGAGTAACGGCTGAGATTGTGATGTCCTTTCAAGTCTTCAAAAAACTGGGTCGCCGTCTGGGCATCGCGCGCATCGCCCCTGATCTCGATTTCGGTGAGCTTGGAGTCGAAGCGCTTGATGACCACGCCACTGGGCGGCATCAAGGCCGTGATCTGGCTGAGCTGCACCATCGGATAGCGATGCTGATCCACCGCCGGTTCCAGTTCGTGCCAACGTTGCGCGGTTTGCTTTACTTCACTGGCGGGCGCGTCGGTCTTCGCAATGTCGGACTCCAGTTGTTTCACTTGATCGCGCAAACTTTGCAGATGCCACCAGCAAGCGGCAAAGACCGCGACATAAATCATCGCCACCACCAGCGCCGTCTTCAGCAGTTTCCGGGTGCGACTTTTCGCGGCCTGCGATTCATAAACGCTGACCGGCAGAAGTTTCTGAAATCCATCAAGGTTCAGCGCGCGATTCGGCTCCAGCGCGGGAACGGTCTCGATGAGGATGCCCGTGTGCTTCTTTAATTCGCGAGCCAGCGGAGCCAGCCGTTCGCCGACAAGTGTGATGCCGCTCAAGGTTCCAATGCTGTCCGTGTGCTCGATTCCCAGCCGGGCGATTTCCAATTCCCGCGCGAGCTTGGCGGGCGCTGAGTCCGCCGCGCCGATGATGTGGCTGTGCCAGAGTTTTCCCTGACTGCCGACCGCGAGCACCAGCAATCCTTGTTCCTCGACCACCGCCATCATTCGCGCGGGCAAGAGCATCAAGCGCAGCGCGGCAGTGTAATTCGCGGCGTGATGCACGGCGAGATTTTCCGGGAACGGTTGCGCCAGCACATCCACGCTCACGATAGATTGCGCCGCGTCTTGTCCGAGTAGTTGCCAAGCAAAATTAGCTGCCGGCGTTTTGGTGATGGCAATTCCGCGACGCTCCAGTTGAGCCTCAACCATCGAAGGAAGCAGCGCCACATCCGCAATGGGCAGAACCAACCCGATAGTGCGACACGCAGTCGCAGGCAAGCCCACGACGAGCGGCTTGGAGCCTTCCCGACAATCAGCGGGCGACTCCAACGTCTCGGGTTTGCCCGATGACGGCGATCGCCAGAGCCGCCAAGCAGGCTCGGCATCGGGCAACAAAAATGTGGAAGCGTTCGCGCTCATGCTCAGTCAGAAAAGAGACACTTATCAAAGCAGACCCCGCACCGGGTAGCAAGGACGGGCTGTAAAAGAGTGCCTAGCGATGATCATGATTTTCGTGGAGTATTGATGATTGCGCAGTGAACAGCCCCCAACACCACTGCACGCATTGCCAGTCAACTGCACAAGCTTCAATCTTCAAAGTCCAAACAAGTTGCGCGAGAAAAGCTCTTTCCGATGATCATCCCTTGGACTGCG
Organism: Verrucomicrobiota bacterium; assembly: GCA_043757085.1. Lineage (GTDB taxonomy): Bacteria > Verrucomicrobiota > Verrucomicrobiia > Verrucomicrobiales > Verrucomicrobiaceae > VFKE01. Next base: position 36 of record JAYVQB010000362.1, on the reverse strand, counting down.
GCAGCCCTGCTGCCGCTTTCAAAGCCGCAGCCCGCT
>JAYVQB010000361.1:0-5854 GCA_043757085.1 Verrucomicrobiota bacterium | reverse complement strand
ACGGTCTGGAGCGGAAGTGGTTTCATCTCCATTCCTCCCGTCGTTGATTGAGATAGCCGCGCGCGACTCTGCGGTCGTCGAAAGGATGCTTCACGCCTTGAATTTCCTGATAGGTTTCATGGCCTTTGCCTGCGATGAGAATCAGATCACCATCCGACGCATTCTTGATCGCGGTGAGGATGGCCTGACGGCGGTCTTCGATGAGTGTGTGGGAAGATTTGGCAAAACCTTTGCGCGCATCCTCCATGATTTGTTTTGGGTCTTCTGCGCGAGGGTTGTCGGATGTGAGGATGCTAATGTCACTGCCTTCCTCTACGGCCCGTGCCATGATCGGACGCTTGGTGCGGTCGCGATTGCCACCGCAACCGAACACGGTGATGATGCGCGAGGGCCGTAGCGCGCGCGCAGCACTGAGCGCGTTGACCAATCCGTCGGGCGTGTGCGCGTAATCGACGAACACTTGGAATCGCTCACGATCGGAGACGCGTTCCATGCGCCCAGGAACTTGAGGCGCCTTGTTCATATTGGTCACGCTTTCACGGAAATTGCAGCCCATGGCATGGGCAGCGGCGATGGCGGCTAGGGAATTGTAAACATTGAACATGCCGATCAGGGGCAGTCGCACAAGAATCGAACGTCCCTTGTATTCGAGTTCATAAGTGGAGCCGGTGGTTTCACAGCGGGCATCGGAGGCGCGATAATCCGAGCCTATGGTGACTCCATAACGAAGCAGACCGGGATGATTCTCGTATTGCTGGATCAGGCGGCGACCCCATGTGTCATCGGCATTGATGACGAGCTTTCCGTCGGGCTGGGCGGCGGTGGCTTCGAAGAGCTTGGCTTTTTGCGCGAAGTAATCATCCATGGAGCCGTGATAATCGAGATGATCCTGAGTCAGATTGGTGAAGATCGCGACATTCAGTTTCACTCCATCCAGCCGATGCTGATGCAGGGCATGGGAAGATGCCTCCATTGCCACGGCCCGGCATCCGTTCGCCAGCATGGTCGCCAGAAAGCCCTGCAATTCCAGCGACTCTGGCGTGGTGTGAGTGGCCTCGCGCACTTCGCCGCCGAGGTCATAATGGAGCGTGCCGATGAGTCCGCAGCGGACGTGAGCGGCATTGAGCAAATGATGCAACAGGCATGCGGTGGTCGTTTTGCCATTGGTTCCCGTCACTGCGCCCACCAGCATCCGGCTGGAAGGGTCATCAAAAAAACTCGAGGCTAATTTTGCCAGTGCGGCACGTGCATCAGGCACATGAATCCAAGGCGTGGCACTCAGCGACGGAGGCGCGGTTTCCGCGAGGATGGCGGAGGCACCGGAGATCAGAGCCTGGCTGATGAAGTCATGGCCATCAGACTTCACGCCGCGCAAGGCCGAAAAAAGCACTCCCGGTTTGACCTTGCGGGAATCATAGGCCAGCCCCGTAATTTCTGTGTTCAGATCTCCGGAAACCATGGGGCGATCAAGTGCCGACGTCAGTTCGCGCAGATTCATGGCTCGCCTCCTTCTTTGGCCAGAATGGGCTTGGAGGCGGCGTTGCTTCTGGCCACGGCCATCTGCTGAAGGCTCTGCTGCATCAGCTTGGAAAAAATCGGCGCGGCAAGAATGCCGCCGAGTAGTTCATCTTGCGGAGCGTGGGGATCGTCCAGAACGATGATTGCGGCGAACTCCGGATTATCTGCGGGAGCGAACCCGGCGAACGAAACGCAATAGTGGCCTTCATCAATTCCTTTGCCGTTTTTTTTGTAGAGCTGTGCCGTGCCGGTTTTGCCCGCCACGCGGATTCCCGGGATGGCAGCCTTGAATCCGGTGCCCTTTTCGCTGACTACGCCTTCCATGGCCGTTCGCACCAGATTGGCGGCCTTGGTGCTGCAAACACGCCGCACCGGATTTGGCTTGAGTTGCTCCAGCACGCGGCCTTTGTCGTCCCGGATTTCTTCAACAAGTTGCGGCTTCATCAAAGTGCCGCCATTGGCGACGGCGGAGATGGCCATGGCCATTTGCAATGGCGTTACGGTAACGGCATGTCCGATCGCCATGCGCGAGTAAGTGAGATTGTCCCAAGTTTTTCGCGGCATGACGATGCCGGGAACTTCACCGGTCAGAGGTATGCCCGTCTTCTGGCCGAACCCGAAGTTCTTTACGTAGTCGAGAAAGTTTTTGTCACCCAGACGGTGCGCCAGAAGATAAGCGCCACGGTTGCTCGACTTGGCAAAGGCTTGCACGACTGTGACCCAAGAGTTGAGGTGGTCGTGCATGTTGAGTCCGGCGAAAATTTTCTGATCGCCATTCACGTTGATGCTTTCCTCAAGGTTGGTCAGCCCGCGGTCGAACACACCCGAGTAGGCAACAATTTTGAAGACTGATCCCGGTTCATAATGCGAGCCGATGGCGAGATTGTTGAGTGTGCCGCCCATGTCTGATCGCTCGTAATGCGGACGGCTGGCCATCGCGCGGATCGCGCCAGTTCCGGGTTCCACCAGCACCGCGACGATTTTGCGAGGATGATAAAATTCAAATGCCTCCTCCAGTGTCTCCTCCATGATTTCCTGGAGCTGCATGTCGATGGTGAGCGTGATTTCCTGCCCGTGCTGTGGCTCCACGGTTTCGCCACGAAACGTGGTGATCTCACGGCCCTTGCGGTCACGCTCGATCCATTGATAACCGTCCACACCTTTGAGCTTGGTGTTCAGGGTGGACTCGATGCCCTCCTGACCTTCGTTGTGCGAGTTCACATATCCCAGCACGTGCGTGAGACGCTCGGCTGCGGGATAAAACCGCCGGGTGCCGGAGTGGATGTTGACGCCAATGATGTTCTGTTCCTCGATGACCCGCCGGAGTGACGCAGCTTCCTCGTCTTGCAGTCCCTTGATGAGGACGAATTCCACGCGCTTTTCATCGGCGAGCTGTCGCTCCAACTCTGCGGCTTTGCCTGCCGTGCTTTCGTTGTCGCGGCTTAAGGTCTCGGCGATCACACTGGCCACATGACGCCGGTAACGCGCCACGATTTCATCAGGTGTGTTTTTACGCGAAAGATCCAGCGCCGAAGTTTTTTCGATATGCCCCAATCTAACGCGCACCATCGGGACATCACGCATTTGCAAAGTGTCTGCATACAGATCATGAGTGGTGCGATCCTGGGCCAGCAGTTCACCTTTGCGATCCCAGATGGAACCACGATGCGCTGGGATGGACCGCTGCTGGCGGTGCATCTCCTCGACTCGCTGGCAGATTTCATCATGCCGGATGCACTGCAAGAAATACAACCTTGCCCAGATCACGCCGAACCCCAGCAGCAAAACCGCACCGGCAAAGGCGATGCGGCGCGGCATGAAGCGAACGGTTGGATTGACGGGCTGGGTCATGGTTTCGATGGAGCCGAGGTGCGGATGAGTATCGGCGTGCCCGGCTGAATGGGGCGGAGCCGGGTGCGGTGCGTGGCCAGGCTTTGCATGAGATTTTTTCGCGAAAGAGCCTCCTCGATTTTCAAATTGATCGCGTGAATGTCCTGATGAAGCTGGGCGATCTCGCGCTCGGCCTCACGTTGGTGCCGTCCAGATTCATAGATGCGGTTCTTCGCCAGCGTGTGCACCAGCAGGATCCAGCCGGAGGCGATGCCGATGAATCCGACGTAGAGATAAATCCAGACCTTCCGGCTGCGCCGATTTCCTGAATGCATGCTGGATGAACGCTTCTTCATGAGGCAAGCCTTTCTGCGGTGCGCAAGCGGGCGCTGCGGGAGCGGGGATTGCGCGAGGTTTCTTCGGGTGCGGCAGAGACAGGTTTCTTCGTCAGGATGCGGAAAGTGAGTTCCGGATTTGGCCGCGCCTCGGGCCACTCTGGCCGGTCAATCCATTCGGCGGCGCGCTTTTGAAACGCCTGCTTCACGATGCGGTCTTCCAGCGAATGGAAGGAGATGATGACGATGCGCCCGCCCGGTTTCAGAAGACGGGGCGCATTCTCCAGCAGATCGCGCAACGCACCGAGTTCATCGTTCACCTCGATGCGCAAGGCTTGGAAAACCTTGGTCGCCGGATGAGTCTTGCCAAGTCGTGGCATCACCGAGGCCAGAGTTTCCGCAAGATCAAGCGTGCGAAGAAAAGGACGCTGCGCACGGCGACGCACGATGGCTGTGGCAGCGCGGCGGGCGAGTGGTTCCTCGCCGTATTCCTGAAAGATGCGGCGCAAATCTTCTGCGCTCCATTCATTGACGATGCTGGCCGCCGTGCATTCAGCTTGGGGATTCATCCGCATGTCGAGCGGCCCGTCCTGCTGAAAAGAAAAGCCGCGCTCTGCCGTGTCGATTTGATGCGAGGAAACTCCGAGATCCGCCAGAATGCCATCCACCGCACCGACACCCGTTTCATCCAGCACCTCGGCGAAGCGGCGAAAATTCATCGGCATCGCGACAAAACAATCTTCATACTCGTGAAGTCTCTCGGTCGCGCTGGCGATGGCCATTGCATCCTGATCGAAGCCCAGCACTTGCGCCCCTGCGCGCAACAGCCCTGAGCTGTGACCACCGCCGCCCAGCGTGGCATCCATGAACAGCTTGCCCGGTGCAGGTTGGAGAAAATTTAACGCCTCATGCAGTAAAACTGGTTCGTGCTCAAAACGATTCGCGGTGGATTTTTTTTCACCATCGTCATGTCCACGATCCGGCGGCAATTGAGGCGGGCGGTTGTGCATAGGGCGCGTGGTGAGAGTTTGCGTGGTGAGAGTTTGCGTGGGTGTGCCCGCAGCCGCCCATGGCCATGTGTCGAGGTGGAGAAAAAGAACCTTGTCCAGCCAGCGGCGCAGCCCGTTCCCGATGCGATCCGTGCGGGGATCGCCATAGGTGAAAAAACTGGCTGATGCTGCGGTCATATCACGACAACTGGGTCCATAAATGAAACTTAAGGCATATTAATATTAAATTAACATCCTTTAATTATCAGTGGATTGGAAGTTTGGCAATCATGGAAATTGCCCAAACTGATTCTTTTTCGACCCCGACCTTCCAGGGCAGTTCTGGTAATTTTAGCCAATCCCGACCTCAATCAGGCCGTTCGTTCACAAAAAACTATTTTGGAAACGGTAGCTACCGACTTGAGGAGGCGCTGAAATGCCTGAGTAACACGGTGGAATCAATCACGCTCAGGCCATACCAAGTTTTCCACACATCCGGAATGCCGTCGTTCAGTGAACTGGTTGCGAGCTGTTCGGCATTGTATTTGCCGGGATCAAAGAGCGGGATGTCCGCAGTGCCAGAGCCAGCACTATGTATGATAGGAACAGACAGCAGACCGATGACAAAGACAATCGCCAACAACGGCGCGTTTAGGAAGTGACTTTGACCGCATGATGTGCGGTGATCGAAGCTGAGTGTCAGTTCGGCCTCGGTTATGGGCACTGAAATAGCCCCCGCGATTGGCTCATCGACTTTTCGCTAAATTCAGCCCGACGAAAAACGTCAGGCCACTTGCGAAGATCAGGATGACGGGCGGGAGAAGGATGTAAGTGCCGTCCGTGAGGATGTAGGCCAGCACGCTCCAGATCAGTCCGATGATGGAGGCGATCTTCCCCAAAGTCTTGGCGGTTTCTCCTTCGCGTCCGGTGTGTCCTTTCTGCGCAATATCGGTATTCGTGAAGCTGCCGTGGTCTTGTGTTCAATTAGGCCGAGCATGATCGGGTATCGCTGCCACCTGACCGAAGGGACGCCTGATCAATCAACCGTCCGAGGGGATTGAAGCGGGAATTTCTTGCTCGGTTATCGCGGAGGGATTCGGATGCTGGTCGTTTTTCCAGCTTCCGCAGGCGTTTGGCTTCCTTGGCAGACTTATTGGCGAGATCGCGCTTCCGCTTCTCGAT
>JAYVQB010000360.1:0-5866 GCA_043757085.1 Verrucomicrobiota bacterium | reverse complement strand
ACAGTCAGAAAAAAATCACTCATGGTGCATTTCTCGGCTTGAATTTGGATATGCTGGCAAGCTGTTCCCAAAGTTCCTTCTCCTGCGCTGTTACCGACTCGGGAGTCAGCACGCGCACGATGGCATAAAGATCGCCCCGGCTTTTGTCCTCGCGTGGCAAACCCAGTCCGCGCATCCGCAACTTGCTGCCTGTCTCTGTGCCGGGTTGAACGCGCAGGGTGGTGACACCATCAAGCGCGGGAATGGTGGCCCGCACGCCGAGAACCGCCTCCCACGGCGCGAGATCAAGATCATAATACAAATCGGATTCCTTGACTGTGAACTCAGGATGCTGCGCCAGTCGCACGCGCAAATATAAATCGCCCGTCGCACCGCCGCCGAATCCAGCCTCACCTTGCCCGCTCAAGCGGATGCGTTGTCCGTCATGAACACCGGGCGGAATGCGAACTTGGTAGGTATCTGTGCGATCCGCGCCGCCATGATTGCCCGGTCGTCGCAGCGTCACCTTGCGCGACGAACCACGCAATGCTTCCTCCAGCGTAACAAGAATATCCGCCTCCACATCCTGCCCCTTTTGCGCAAATCCCTGCCCCCGCCCGCGACCTGTCGGCTGCTGCGCGGAACCAAAACCACCTCCGTGACCGCCGAAAAATGTCTCAAAGAAATCGCTGAATCCGGTGCCATCGAACTCGAATGATGCGCCCGCATCCTGTGGCCCCGCGCGTCTGCGATGGAATCCGCCCTGGGGTGGCGCGGCATACCCGCCCTGCTCCCAATTCGCGCCCAGTTCATCGTAGCGCCGCCGTTTCTCGGGATCGCCCAGCACTTCATAAGCTTCGTTGATCCGTTTGAACTTCTCCTCCGCGCTGGACTTGTCCTTGGCCACATCGGGATGATGCACTCGCGCTAGTTTGCGGAACGCTTTTTTGATATCATCCGGTGTGGCGCTGCGCGGCACGCCAAGAGTCTCGTAATAATCCTGAAATTTCACGGCCATGACAATTTGATGCTAACTAACCTTTGTGCTCGCCTTGTTCATCCGTGCGTGCCGGTCACGCCAGGCGAGAATCATGCCAAAGATCAGGAAGACGACCATGGAGGTCCAGAAGATGTAAAGCCAATTCCAGACGCCGTCAGTAAAGCCATAGGCATGCAAACCCACGCCGAGCTGGTTGGTGCCAAACCAGGAAAAGACGGTGATCATTCCCAGCACAATGTTGCAACAGTGGAATCCCACCTCCTTGACGTAGCCACCGAGCCGCGCATGAAGGATGACCAAATTCATCAACACGATCATCAAAGCCCCGTTCTCCTTCGGGTCCCAGCCCCAGAAGCGACCCCACGCGTAGTTCGCCCAGATACCGCCCAGCACCGTGCCGACCAGCGAGAGAAACAAACCGGCCATGACAAAGCCATAGGCGATGCGTGTGAGATCACGTGAGCGGACATCTCCGGCTTTGGCAAAACCAAAAAGTCGCAGGATGAAGTAGATCAGTGAAAAAATGCACGCGACCATGCCCGCCGCATAGCCAAGGTTAATGCACGGCACATGCGTGGAGAGCCAGAAGTTCGTGATCAGCACCGCCTGCAATTGCTCCATGGTGTCCCGTCCTTCAAAGCTCATGAAGCGGATGGAAAGGAACATGCCCGCCGTGCCCGCGATGCAGGCAACGACCAGCGCGAGTCCTTTGCGCGTCATCCATTCCGCGAGCAAGCCCAGCAACACCGCCGTGGTGGTAATGAACAGGATGGTCTCGTAGAGTGTCGTGATCGGCGGGCGCCCCATGATGATGCAGCGGGTGACTATGCCGGTCACGGCATAGACAGCGCCAACGACCATCAACAGCACGCAAACCCGCACACACCACTTGCCCCAGCCACCAGCGGGTGCGACCCAGCTCAGTGCAAGAGCGAGAAGCCCGATGATGAAATAGATGAGCGCATGGTAAAAGTAATCCGCCTTGTGATAGCTGACCTCCAGCGTCACATGACCGGACTCACCGCGCGTGGCGGCAGTTTTTGTGAAGAGTTCATGAAGTGCCTTCAACTTGGTCTTGAATGCCGCGCCATCCGTGGTGACGGCGAGTTCGCCATAGCGTGAAAGATTGGCGTAGTCATCCGCCGTGACTTCTTCTCCCTGCAAGACGGACTGGATGATGGAGCCGGGCCCGCGCCAGACTTCGACATTCCTGTCCACAGGCGGGAAAATACGCAGCAATGTTTCCGGCTTATCGCTCATGCCAGCGCCCAATCGCGTGCGGAACCAGAGAACTCCCAACCAGGGATTGCCCATCGGCGCACCAGCCTCGGGATGTGTCTTGAGATGCTCGGTCAGTTTCGGGAGAAACCCGGCCAGACGCCCGTTGTTCTTCTGCCATTCCGATGCGAGCGCGGCAGGCATTGTTTTCTCCTGATCACCAAACGGCGCACGCGCGAAATCCATGTGACTGAGTATCATCGCCAGCAAGCCGAAATCGGAACCGAGTTTCGCCATCGCACGTTGCTCGGGCGTGCGATCCTTCGCGGGCAGGTCGCCGAGTTCCTTCATCTTTTTCAGGATCGCATCACGGGCCGGCGTCATCTCGTTGAAGGAATAGCGGTCTCGCTTTTCTTTCCCCGCAAGGCCGAGCGCGATCACGGTATCGGAGTTGTCCACCACGAGCACGCGCAAATCCTTGGCCAACTCCGGCTTGAACCAGCAGACCAGCAGCCATTCCATCGCTGAGAGCGAGATGGGTTTGCCACTGGCATTCAGCGCGGGCTTGCCGGTGGAAGGATCGGTCAGTGGCTGGGGCGCGGGTTTGCCGAGTCCGCCGGAAGTGCTGCCGGTGTCGGTTACGGCGATGCTTTGCTTGCCGGACAGCCGTAACAGCATGAAGCGGGAGATGGTATCCAGAGGCTTGATGCGCCCGGACTCCTGCACGGGAAGCGAGCGAAACATCGCCACCACTTCGGGATCGCGCAGCACATCGAGGCCGATCTCCGGCTTCGGCTTGTCCTGTGCCAAAACCACGGAAGTCGCCGCGAGAAGAATCGTCGGGATGAGGAATCGGAAAATTTTCATGACTCAGGAAGGGATAGTATCATTTTTTCTGGAGCGCGCGAGATGACGTGAGAGCATCCAGATCATGTGGATAAGCAATCCGGAGCCCGCTGCGATGAGTGATATGAGAGGCCAGTGATCGGAGGGATTGTTCACCACTTGGAACATGGAGGACTGCGGTCCGCCGCGCTCGGCCGCCGCCGCATCAAACGAGCTTTGGAAGAAAGCAAATCCGCCAAAGCGCAGCGGCTCGTTCATGGTGATAATTTTCTTCTCTACTTTTCCGTCGCGGAAGACGGTCACATGGCTGGCGAACTTCCGCGCCTGCGCGGTTCCGGGGTGCGTCTCACGGACAAACTTGTCCAGCTTAACCGCAAAGGGCAGTGGCCAGGTGCGACGGCCGATGGTGACAGTAAAGGCTTCGTCGCCCACCTTGAAAGAATACGGCGCGTCCGCGCGACGCCAGAGGATGCCACGCTGTTCGTCCTTGGTTTTCTTGTCCACCACTATGACGTAAGCCGCGTTCATCATTTGCTCGTGCTCGATGGGCTTGTTGGTTTCGGAATCGCGATCACCGAGATCCTGAAGGCGGAAACCATCTGCAACCATGCTGGCGGCATCGCTCGGTATGGCGCGGCGTGGCGCGGCGTTCTCCATGTAGTTCATGACCACGAGTTCAAAGGGCAGTTCCGCACTGGTGAACCTGCGCGCCTTGCCCAAACCGAGGTCTTCGAACTGCCACCCTGGGATGACCAGCGCCTTGCGCTTGCTGCCTTTGGATGACGGCAAGACGCGCTCGATCTCTATGACGCTGTCATGAAAGCTCTGAAACTCATTCACCGTGCGCCCCTCGTGAACCCAGACCGCGCCGTCTTTTTTGAAATAAAGCGAGACCAGTCCCGCGAAGAGCATGAAGACAATCGAGAAGTGCGAGATGAAAACCCCGATCCGATGCGGCACCGGGCGCAGTGAGCCAAATTGAAACGTGAGCAGCTTGCCGAACCAGAGGCATTCTTTTTTCAAGCGGATCAAACCGCCGCAGATCATGTTCACCGCCAGCAGCACCATCAGCAGATAACCGCCCGGCAACGGCAGCGGCAGCAACCACTCGCCAACGTAAGGCAGATGCATCGCCCGCAGGCAGCAAGCCAGATCAATGTTCTTAACAATGATTGACTCGAAATACTTCTGCTGGCTCTTGAACAAACCGTAATCCACCTGCTCCAGCGTGCCGAGAAACGTAATCAACAAAAGCAGCGCCAAGATCGTCGTGGCCATGCCGAACGATGAGAAGAATCGAAAAAGACTGGACGAAAATGTCAGCGTCGGAGGATCGTGTTGGATGGTCTTCACAGGAAAAATTCGTGGGGTAAAATTACGATGTTGTGCTCAGCGCTTCACGCCAATGGACTGCGCGAACTGCTCGAATGCGGCCTCGTTTTTGATGACAACTTCCTTCGGCCCGATGATTTTTACGAAAAGCATGAACTCCGGGGCCTGTTGCAACAGTCCCATCATGCGCCAGTCCTTCGTCGCCTCCGTCGCGCCCACACCTTTATAGTCGCCATCGAACGACACGAACGATGACTCGCGATTCACCAGCATTTTCTTCGGCAGCTTCGCCAGTTCATCTGCCGACATCGGGGGCAGCCCCATCTGCCCGCGCCAGCGGTTCACATTAGCCTCCAGCCCGCCTGCCTCGCCTTGTATAACGGAAAGATAACACTCCCCTTCTGCATTCGGCCCGAAGCGCAAATCAATCAGCCGCATCCCCGATGGATCAGACCCCGCAGGTGCCTCCTTCCAGCCCTCCGGCGTGGTCCACGACAATGGATTCACTCTCGGTGCAGGCGCAGCCAGTTCCTTCTCTACAAGGCCAAACCGCTCCGCCGAAGACGACACCATCGCCACCGGCAGCGCCTTGGGTGATAGCTCCCGCGACTCCGTGATCTCCATGCGCTCGGCGACTCGATGACACGCTGTCACCGCCAGAAGCATGACGGCGACAACGACGGGAAGAAAATGGGAAAATGACATAGTTATATCTGGCTGATTTGCGTCATCTCTCAAGGCAAATCAGGAATACATTACGTCCGGAGGAGTCATTTACGTTCAACTTATTGATGCTCGCAGCACAGGAGATCGGTTCTGCCAATGCGTTGGGGCCTACGCAGACGACGCACCGTAGGTTGATGCTCCAGCATCGACAGCGTCCGGCGGGTCTCGAGACCAGCCGACCACAGACGGGACAGGAGTCTCATTTTCCGTATGCAGAAATTATTGACTACCATCGCCATTATTACACAGGCGGAATCTTTCCTCCGTTTGATCTACATTGCAGAACCCCATGATTCTGTTCGACGGTTCCACCTATGCAGCGTAGAACAGAAGCAGCATGTTCGAGCAAACCTTCAAAAACATCGACGACGTCCTCTGGAAAGACGCCGGCTGCACCAGCGAACTCTTCCCCTACCTGCACGGCTTCAAGGCCAAGGCCACCGGCCCGAACACCATCGAATACAAGATCGGCGAAATCTTCGGCGAGATAAAGAACCGCATCCAGAGCGGCTACAACCTGCGCGAGGTGATTGAGCTGGTTGATGAACTGCGTTTTGGCTCGCAGGAAGAAAAGCATGAGCTCTCGCACCTGTACGAGGCCAAGATCAAGAACATGGGCAACGCCGGCCGTAACGGTGGCGAGTACTACACACCGCGCCCGCTGATTCGCGCCATGATTGCCGTCACCGCGCCGCAGATTGGCGAACGCATTTATGACGGTGCCGTGGGTTCCGCCGGGTTTTTGTGCGAAGCATTTGAATACCT
>JAYVQB010000359.1:0-5880 GCA_043757085.1 Verrucomicrobiota bacterium | reverse complement strand
CGCTGGTATCCAAGACAATGTGAACATGGAGTTCCTGAGTCTCTTCATACAGACGGACAAAAAGTTTTTCCAGTCGCGCATAAAGTCGCCAATCAATCGCGCGGTAATCGTCGCGTGCAGTGTAATGGCGGTAGTCCTTGAACTCGCGCGTGTATCCAGTCGCGGGCGTGCTCTGCTGGCCGCGACGCATGAGCACCTTGCGCTTGCGCAGTCGCAAGGCCAGCGAGCGCAGTCGGTCAAGGAACTGGGAATCGAAAAGCTCCTCGTGAGTCAAATCGGTGGTCATGAGGTTAATCTTACTGCCGGAGAATGATTAATTCATCGCAATTCTTAATCGCCGCTCATGACATTGCTTCATCTCTACCGTGTCGAAGAGGTGCTCGACACCCAGATCAAGCTCAAAGCCAATGAGGCGATCACGCAGTGCGAGCAGTGTGGCCGGGTGCTTTATTCGGAGGGGTAATTCATCCTTGGATTTCAATCCACGACCTCCGGATATTGCTGCCGCAGGAAGGCAAGGTCGGCACGGTCTTTTTCGCGATGTGTGTTCTTCTTCATCCGCCAGAGCAAACGGGGAGACGCGAAAGGAATGAGCACGCCCTGCACTTCGCGAATGACGACGTCTTTCGACGCCTCCTCGTAGTCGATGCCCGAGGCCGACTTCATCAAATCAACCACGATCTCGTCCGCCACGCGAACCACGGTATATTTTTCAACTTCGCCCGGCTGAAGTTGGAGCACGGCTTTGTCGGGAAGTGACTCCAAGGAGGTGTAAACCTTCGATTCATTCTCGCGCTCGATGTCGAACAACAAATCCACGTCTCCCGTAGTGCGTCCATAGCCTGAATAAATGATCGCAAATCCGCCGACGATCATGTAACGCGCCCCGACCTCGTTCAGACTTCGGCACAAGGCCACCAAGTCCTCCTCGGTGGGTGCGCGTGAGGCTAGCTCGTCCGGGTTTGGCATTTCATCATCCATGTGTCTGCTTCCTCAAATGAGTTAAAACGAAAAACCCCACGTGGATGAACTCCTCGTTTCTGCCGTATCAGCACTTGATTGAGCATCTTCTGCAATCCTGCTCCGGTCGGCGGCACACGCCGACCCACAGTCTTGCCGATGAATTCTTCCACATTGATCACAGGGCGCGGTTCCATGAAGAACAAATGATAAGTTCTCCGCGCCGATTGGCAAGCGCAGCGTGGCATGAAGTTTTTGGAAGAAGAATCCACATGCGCGGAGCCGATTATTTTCCATGCAGATTACTCCGCCTGCTGCGCCGGGGTCTTCACCTGTTTGAGCAAGTCATCTATCAGCGTATCCACCTTGATCTGTTGCGCTTCGCCTTCGAAATTCAGGATGATGCGGTGGCGCATTGCAACATGCGCAACGCGTCGAATGTCATCTGTGCTCACAGCTGTTCCGCCGCGCACGGCGCACCAGATGCGTGCGCCACGGACGAGAGCCTGCAAGCCGCGCGGACTGCTGCCGTAAGAGACGAACCGCTTCACGGCAGGAAGCACGCCGGGTTGATCGGGATGAGTGCCGAGCACGAGCGACGCAGCGTAGGATGCGACGGGATCAGCCACTGGAAGGGCGGCGAGAGCGTGTTGCAATTGCATCAATTCCGCGCCGCTGAGAATCGGTTTGAGTTCCGGTTCATCGAAGCCAGTGGTGCGTCGGGAGATTTCCACAAGGTTTTCCAGCGTGGGAAACGGCACCTTGATCTTAAACATGAAGCGATCAAGCTGCGCCTCCGGCAGCGGATAGGTGCCTTCCATTTCTATGGGGTTCTGGGTAGCGAGAACGAAGAACGGTTCCGGCAAAGGATGGCGCTCTCCACCGGCGGTGACGGCGTGCTCCTGCATGACTTCGAGCAGTGCCGCCTGGGTCTTGGGCGTGGCGCGATTGATCTCGTCCACGAGCAGCAGATTCTTGAAAACGGGGCCGCGCTCAAAGTGCAACACGCGCCGGCCATGCGGGTCTTCGTTCACGATGTGGGTGCCGAGGATGTCCGCCGGCATGAGATCGGGCGTGCATTGCACGCGACCCGGATCAAGGCCGACGACTTGGGACAGCACGCGAACGAGATAGGTTTTGCCGAGGCCCGGCACGCCTTCGAGCAACACATGACCGCCACTGAAAATGCTGACGAGCGTGTCCGTGAGCAGGTCGTCATAGCCGACGATAGCTTTTTGGATCTCAGCTTTCAGCTTCGTGAATAGATCGCGAAACTTTGGCAGGGCTTCTTCAAGTTTTAGCGGGGGGTGGTCAGGCATGAGATGGATGAATGGATGGTGTGATTCAGTTTTCTTTTTCAAAGCGTTTGCGCAATTCGGTGAAATAACGGCGCACCTGTTCGCGACGCGCGGGTGGTAGTGCCGCATCATCAAGTGCGTTCTCCTCGGCGGTGATGGCATCCAGCGCAGTAGATTGTGCCTTGCGCGTTGCGGCTTCTTGATGAGCCTGGCCTTCGACTATACGAACGGAGGATTCGCCCTCGGCGTTGCGCTGGGCATTGACGACCGATTGCTGGCCCGGCTTGGTTTTTTCAGTTTGCTGTGCGCTCAATGGTGCTGTGCCATTGCCCGGCGGAAGCCCGCCGAGATTGGAACCTGGAACTGCGACCAGCATCGTCGCGTCTGTTTTTTTATCGGAAGGCGGCGCATTGGGAACTGGGGCAATGAGCATGGGCTTGTTGTCTTTGCCCTTTCCCTGCTGGCCGTCTTGCGGGGATTGCGAAAGATTTTTCTTATCCTGCCCTGCACCGGGGGCAGGTGTGAGCATGGGAGTATTTTGCCCTTGGCCTTGCTGACCTTGGCCTTGCGGTGAGTTCGATATTCCGGGCGGCTGAAGGGGCTGCATCTGCGGTGCGTTGGGCATCATCATCATGGGTTGCTGGCCCGCGCCCTGACCTTGATTCCCGGCCAGCGGTGTCATTCCTTTCGTCCCTTCTCCGGCGGCGTTGCTGCCCGCATCGCGCAGTTGCTGGGCAAGCTTTTCCAGTTCCTCGCGCGCCTTCTCGCGCGCGGCCAGCGTGCGCATCTTGTCGGCGAGCAATTGAAATTCCTTGCCTGCTTCTTGCGGCAGAGCTTGCGCAATATCCTTGTCCGCATTGAGCACATGCTGCCCAACGACACGCTCACTGTCCTCGGGTTGAGATTGTCGCTCGATTTCACGCATCGTTTCGGCCATGCGATCTCGCGCTTCAGTCGTGAGTTTTTCATCACGCAATAAGCTGGATAGTATCTGCGCTTCAGTCGCGGTGTTCTCGGTCGATTTGTTCGCCACCGCATCGCCGAGTTCAGCGGTGTCCGCGTGCTTCCGCATTTCCGCGATCATCTGGTCGGAAGCCCACATGGAATTCCCCGCGCCAAGTTTTTCAGCGAGCTTCTCGGCATCGCGCGCACGCTTTTCTAGTTCATTCAACACACCGCGCGTCGTCTCTGCTTTCTGCTGTGACAAGGCCTTTGCAGTCTCGGTGATGTCACGCTGCAGTTTCTCGATTTCCTTTTTCTCGTCAGCACTCAAGGCTTTCATCTTCTCCACATCAATTTTTTTCTCCGCGAGCCTTTTTGCTTCGCGCTGGGCGAGCCGTTGCCCCTCCTCGGTAAGCTCCGCATCAGGCAGCGACAAGGCATTGCTACCGGGCAGGATGAACAACGTGAGAAGCAGCACTGGCAGCGCGGCGAGCCAGCGCAAATCTGGCAACGCGATGTCGCGCCTCAGCGAAAGCAGCGCACTCGGCAGCGCCCCAAGTTGCGCCGCGAGATGATGCTCCTGTCCTCCGTTGCGCTCCGTTTGAGATTCAAACCACCAGGCGTTGGCGAAGGCATCACCGCGCTTCGTTTGCGCATCCCAGAAGGCGAGCGCGGCATACGGCTGCGGCTTGCGCCACCAGGCACTAACGAATGCGCTTATGATCCAAAGTAATAGAAGTGTTGAAGCCAAACGCGCGCTGCTCCAGTCAAAACCCATGGCGCGAAGCACGATCAGAATGAACAGCAGGCCGACGACGAGCGGCACAGTCCGGGCGATTGCTTGCAATGACTTGCGCAACCAAAGCCGTCGAATGACCCGATGGGCTGCGTCGGCAAACTGCACCGTTGTTGCTGGGGGAGCTTCTGTCATGCGCTTCCCAGACTATACGGCTGGATTTTGTTTGTCTTGTAATTCTATGGCGACGGAACGGCCGCCCAATGGAGGCAGGACAAGGCTAGTCTGACGCGGAAATATCCGCTTAATCAGGCAGCTTCAATCCAGTTTCGGTTCGAGCTGGCTGCCCCATGGTGCGGTCAAACCATCTGTCCGTGCGTTCCTGTCTGGCATCTCTGCGCTGGGTGCGGCGATCCTGATAGCTGGAGTAGTGCTCGTTACGATGTTCGATCCGCTTGGTGATGTCATCCTTGTCGCTGGAGCAGGAGACGGCAAGCGTGCCGGTCAAAAGGGCGACGCTGAGCAAGAACATTTTGTAAATCGAACGCATGATCATACTTAGGAATGAAGCACGGATGCGATCCGAATCAAGAACACGCCGCGCGGTGTGCCACCGCTCAACGTCCTTCCCAGCCTCCGCCCAGCGCCTTGTAAATGGAGACTAGAGCGGTAGCGGTGTTGGTTTCGCTGGCGGCGAGTTCGATCTGGGCGAGGAGCAAGTTGCGCTCGGCATCGAGGACGGTGAGGAAATCAGCCACGCCGTTTTGATAGCGCTCGCGGGCTAGTTTGGCGGCCTGCTCTGAGGCCTTGGCAGCTTCTGCGAGGTAATCACGACGGGCGCGCTGACGACCGTAATCAACGAGTGCGTCTTCGGTTTCCTCAAGCGCGTTGAGCACGGTTTTCTCGTAACTCGCAAGCTGGCCTTTGGCTCGGGCGCCAGCGGCGTCGATCTGCGCTTGCACGCGCCCGAGATTGAATGCGGCCCACGAAATATTAGGCCCGAAGTTTGTCGCGCCACTGCTGGATCCGCCGAGCGCATTCGCCTGAACAGCAACGGTGCCGTTGAAGGTGACCTTGGGGAACAAATCAGCCACAGCCACGCCGACACGCTCGGTGGCGGCTTCGAGTGATTTTTCGGCAGCTTCGATGTCGGGACGGCGGCGGAGCAGATCGGTTGGATTGCCGATGCGAACGAGAGACGGCAACTCGGGCATTGGCTTAGCTTTGTTCAATTCACGGTCAAGAACGGTGGGCTGCTCGCCGATGAGGACGCTGATGCGATGAATGTCTTTGCTGATCGCGCCCTCAATGAGAGGGATCGCGGCCAGTGTGGTGTTGAGCTGCGCTCGGGCGCGGGAGGTGTCGAGTTCCGTGCCGCGTCCGCCTTGCAGCAAGGATTCGGTGAGCTTCAATGTCTCGCGCTGGTTATCGGCATTGCGCCGGGCGACAGAGAGCGAGTTCTGCAAACCGCGCAGTTCCAAATAAGAACTGGCTACCTGAGCAGTCAGAATGACCATGGTGTCGTGACGCACAGCCTCGGCAGTGGCGACATCCGCTTTGGCGGCTTTGTTTAGCTTTCTCACGCGGCCCCAGATGTCCATCTCCCACGCGGCTTCAAATCCCGCGCTGTAGATTTCCAAACTGCGTGGGCCGAACGCCTGCCCGCCAGTATGTGCGAGGCTGCGTTGCTCGTTCGTGTAACTCGCAGCCGATGTCACAGTGGGGAAATAATCGAGGCGCACGGAATTCCGCAGTGCCTTCGCTTCCTGCACACGGGCAGCAGCAATTTCCAAGCCCTTGTTTCCGGCGAGAGAACGCTGGATAAGATCGTTCAACTGCGCGTCATGGAACTTATTCCACCACTCCGCGACGGCTGCATCGCTCGCGTAGCCGCCTTGCTTCTGTCCGCTGAACTTTACGGGCACGGAAGTTTCCGGCTTCTTG
>JAYVQB010000358.1:0-5901 GCA_043757085.1 Verrucomicrobiota bacterium | reverse complement strand
CCTTGCTGCCGAGCACCGCTTGAATCACGGCATCACGCAACTCGACACTAGGCAGGGCACCAGATGCCTGGATGTTTTCTCCCGTCTTGAGAATTTTGAGCGAAGCCGGCACGCGAATAATACCGGCTGCTTCGCTTAATACTGGCGACAGCGGCAAACCATCTGTGGCGAGTGGCGAATCCACCCGCGAGACATATTTCGACAACTGGATACCTGTGGCGTCCACCTCCAGACCCGGCCGGTTTTTTTGCAGCCATTGCACTACATCGCGCAGAATGATGCTGTCGTGCAGCCAGCCCGCCAGTGTGGCCTTTTCACCCTTCAGCTCCAGCGCGACATGCGCGGGAACTTGCAGACAATTGTCTTCCTCACGGCAGCGCACACCGCGCACACTCCGAACACGCTCCGCAGCTCTTTGTCGCACATCAGGATCAGCCACCCAGCCGCTTAGGGAAACGTCGAGATGATCCAGTTTTATCTTTTGCTTCTCCACGCCGGAGAACTCTGGATCATCTAACGCCGTCATCACCTTCGCGAGCAGCGGAACCTGAAGGGTCGCCAAAAAATACTGTCGCTGCAAGAGCGTCAGCACCGGTAGCGCGACCAGGGTGGCGAGGATCAGGAAAAAGCGCATGGTCTGGTTGCGGCGAGTTTGGCGGAGCCTTCCGCCGCGGGCAAGAAAGTTGTGCCTCTTTAATTGCACCCGCGTCGGTGAACGGAGCAAGGTTCTGATTGACCCGCGCGCCGTATTGTCAGATGGAAACTGGAACTTTTTATCCTCCATCCCTCATCCTTTCAAACTATGTCCCTCGTTATCTCCGGCTCCATCGGCATCGACAACATCATCACGCCCCAAGAAAAACAGGAGGGCCTGCTCGGTGGCTCCGTTGCGTATGCCGCGCTCGCCGCGAGCATTTTCACCAAGCCCGTGCATCTCTGCGGCATCATCGGCCATGACTTCCCGAAGGTGCATCTCGACCTGCTCACGTCACGCGGCATCGCGCTCGACAGCGTGGAACGCAGCGACGGCGAGAGCTTCACTTGGACTGGCGAATATTTTGACGACATGAACACCCGCACGACCCACAAGGTCGGCCTCAATGTGCTCGAAAATTGGCAGCCCAAGCTTTCCGCACAGGGCGCAGCCGCGAAGCTCGTCGTGCTGGCGAACATGAGTCCAGACAATCAAATTCAAACGCTCGAGCAATGCCCCGGCGCGGAGTTTGTCGCCGCAGACACCATGGATCTCTGGATTCGCATCGCGAACGAGCGTCTGCATGACATGTTGAAAAAGATTGATCTGCTTGTCATCAACGACGGCGAGGCCAAGGAGTTCACCGGCACCACCAATCTTGTCGAAGCCGGTCGCCGCCTTCAGGCGAAAGGGCCGAGCTATGTTGTCGTGAAACGCGGCGAGCACGGCAGCTATCTTTTCGGCAATGGCCCCTCGGAATTTTTCTCATGCAGCGCCTATCCCTTGCTCAACGTCTTCGATCCCACTGGTGCCGGCGACAGCTTCCTCGGCGGCATGGTCGGCTGGCTCGCCTCGAAAGGAAAATCGAAACCCACCTTCAACGATCTTAAAACCGCCGTCGCTTACGGTAGCGTCACCGCCAGCTTCACCTGCGAAGCCTTCAGCACGCAACGTCTTGAGCGTGTGTCCGGCGAAGATGTCGAAAAGAGGTTGGAAGAACTGCGGGGCTACACGGCATTTGCCTACTGATTTTTAGAAGGAGCGCGCGTGTGTCGCCAGATCACTCGCCTAAAATTGGGTCTTCAACGCGGCCACATTCCAGAGTCACAATAGGCGAGTAGGCTTCGCCATACGCGCTCCTTCTTTTTTAGATGCTGCTTGATTATTGTCACCCCATTGCGCGAAATTTATGCGCACCTCAAGCGTTTCGCCCCCAACGCTTGCCATCATTCCGCCGCGTGCGATACTTCAATCATGACCACGACCGCCAATGTCAGCCCCCGTGAGCTTCGTCCGATGATTGTCCAGAAGATCGGCCAGATGGATGATGAGCAGATTGTTGCCCTGCATCGGGTTATGCTTTCACTGGAGGCCCAGCAGCTATGGGAGGAGATCAAACGCGAAGGTGCCGAGGATTGGAAGGCAGGCAAATTCAACAATCTCAACGCAGTTATCGCTCAAGTCCGCAAAGATCTCGCTGAAGCACGATGACCGTCGTGATCGACACGAACGTGCTCGTCCCCGCGCTGAATGCACGGCATAATTTTTCCCAAATTCTCGACGCGTGGATGGCCGGAGATTTGGCTTGGGCGGTGTCCACTGACATCTTGATGGAGTATGAAGAAGTTGTGACAGAAATGCTTGGGGCTTATCGTTGGCGAAAATTATCCCGGTTAATGGATGTGATGGAGGCGGGCAAAGGAAACCTCCTCCGCGTCGCCACCTACTTTCAGTTTCTTGCCATTACTGGTGATCGTGACGATGACAAATTCGCTGATTGCTCCATTGCTGCCCATGCCGATTACATCATTACGGAAGATCGGCATTTCCGTTCCCTGGCGGATGCAGGCTACAAACCGCAGCCGATTTCACCACAGGAATTTATTGCCCATCATCTCACTCCATGAGACGAAACGTTTCGGCACACATAATCTAAATTCCCTTGAAAACCATCCTCCGCGTCTTCTCCTACGTCCGCCGTTATCCGTTCATGGCGGCGGCGCAGATGGGATGCGCGGTGGTGGGCACCTTGCTGGTCGTCGTGTTCCCCGCGCTGACGCGCGAGGTGCTCGATGCGGTCGGATCGCAAGGACGGATTGATCGATTGCCGACCCTGATCTTGTGGGGACTCGGCGCGTATCTCGCGCAGGACTTGCTCACGTCGCTCCGCATCCAGATCAACAACACCTTTGAGCAAAAAGTCATCTATGATCTGCGCAGTGCGCTCTACGAACGGCTGCAACGACTGCCGCTGCGCTGGTTCGATAATCGTCCCACGGGCGACATCATGACCACCGTCAGCGAGGACATCCCCTCGGTCGAGCGCGTGCTTATTGACGGCATTGAGCAAGGCGTCATCGCGGTGCTGCAAATCGTTGTCGTCGGATGGTTCATGTTTCGCGCGGATGCCCAGCTCGCGTGGTTCTCGCTGGTGCCCGTGCCCTTTCTCATCGCCGGTGCGCTCGGCTACACGATGACTTCGCGCGACCGGCATCGCAAGGTGCGCAAGGCCAGCAGCGCGATGAATTCGCTGTTGCACGACAACGTCGCCGGCATGAGGCAGATCAAGGCCTACGCGACAGAGAACGAAGAACACGAGCGTTTCAATCTTGCGAGCGACGCCCTGCGCCGGGCCACGCTGCACGTCATGCGCGTATGGGCCATCTACCGGCCCAGCATGAGATTCCTCAATAATGTCGGCCTCGTCCTAGTGCTCTGGATCGGTGCGCAGTCGCTTTACGAAAAAAAAATATCGGTGGGTGAACTGACCGCGTTCCTGATGCTGCTGCGGTTTTTCTATGAGCCAGTCGAACAGATTCACCAGTTGAACCAGCTCTTCAGTGGTGGTCGCAGCGCGGGCGAGCGAGTCTTTGAAATCCTCGATGCCGAGGAAGAAAAAGACAACGACGCAGGGCGCACGTTGGATCGCATCTCAGGCCACATCATCTACGACCATGTGAATTTCGCCTACGGCAGCGTGCCCACGGTTCATGATATTTGTCTCGAAGCCAAGCCCGGACAGACCATCGCCCTCGTCGGCCCCACGGGCGCAGGCAAAAGCACGCTCATCAATTTGCTCACGCGCTTCTACGAATATGACGGCGGCCAGATTCTCCTCGACGGCGTGCCCGTTCATGAATTGAACAAATCATGGCTGCGCCGCAGCATCGGCTACGTCACGCAGGAAAGTTTTCTCTTTAATGGCACCGTGCGCGAGAACCTCCGCATCGGCAAACGCGACGCCACCGATGACGAACTCTGGACGGCGTTAGCCAGCGCGAATGCCAAACATTTTGTCGAATCCCTGCCTGATGGACTCAACACCCGCGTCGGCGAACGCGGCATCAAGCTCAGCGTCGGCGAGAAGCAACGCGTCTCCATCGCCCGTGCCCTCTTACGCAATCCGCCCATCCTCCTGCTCGACGAAGCCACCGCCAGCGTGGACACCGAGACCGAACGCCAGATTCAATCTGCACTGGACGCGCTCATGCAGCATCGCACCAGCTTTGTCATCGCCCACCGCCTCAGCACCGTGCGCAACGCTGACCGCATCTACGTTCTGGAAAAAGGCACGATCATCGAGCAAGGCACACACGAAGAACTCATCCAGCAAAACGGCCTCTATGCCGGACTCTGCCGGACAAGCCTGATGGCTTGACTAAGTTTACGGGGCACTCGAAGCCCAGTAGCAGCCGACGTAAGGAGGCTCAAATATTATTCCGCAGACACCGTCAGCAATACCCATTTCAGGGCCTCCTCAAGTCGGCAACTACCAATAATAAACGGTGTCTTCATTATGCTACACGTCAACAATAACGTGTGCTTGCAAGTAAAACCACAAGCTTCCTCCTCCACATGCACGTTGCAAAATACGATTACTGAAGCATGCCTTGTTAGGCAAATCGTGCGAAAAAAGTGAGAGTAACAACTATAGACACGAAGAAAATTAGTTGTTAAAATGCGCATAACTCATTCACATGAAATGTCCCAAATGCTTTTCTGACCGCCAAGGGAGTGCGACTCAATGTGTTTGTGGAAATGACTTCCCACTCGACACTACGCCACCCATTTCGAATAACGGAAGGCGAGCTATGGGATCAGCCATCGTTATCCTCGTTTCCTTTTTTTTACCTTGGACGCAGCTTCTCGGTCTAGGTCTTTCCGGCTACGATCTCGCTAAATTGGGCTCATATGCTAATTGGGTTTGGGTTGTGCCATTATCTGCGTGCTTTCTGCTCTATCATTGCATCGCGGGAAATTCCGTTGTTCGCGCACAATACTTTGCTGGTATCGCGCCTTGGCTTGGGCTGCTTTATGGGTTGGTTAAGGTTGGGGAAAATTTATTCCATATTCTGAGTATTGGTGCCTACCTCACGCTAATCGCTGCATCTGCTCTGCTCGCTCAGAATAGTTCGGAGAATTCACAAGATTTCTTGTCGATCCTTACCTTCGGCTTACTCGGCAATCCATCCGCCAAGGCATCGCAGCAGACTTCGTTGCCAGACGATACTTTAGAAATATCACCGGAAACTCCACCAGTAGACGATGCCTTAGATGAAACAGCCTGTCTCGAATGCTCTACAGTCATTCCAGCCGGAACTAAGAGCTGTCCAAAATGCGGATGGAGCTACACAGCTTCATGAATTTGAAAGTTTCATTGCCCTTGAAATTGTGAAGTTGTCATCCGGCAAAGCCGAGGTTTATTGCTGAAATGAAGAAGAAAAGCTCCGTTGTGAAAATTGACCCGGAGATTATGAGCGGCACGCCCTGTTTTGCAGGCACGCGCGTTACTGTTCGCACACTGATTGATTACATTGAAGGCGGCGACACGCTCGATGAATTTCTGGAGCAATTCCCGACCATCTCCCGCAAACAGGCCGTGGCTTATCTGGAAGAATCTTCTGCAAGTTTGGAAAAATCTCTTCAGCCCGCCTGAATGCGCATTCTGCTAGACGAATGTTTGCCCAAAGACTTGGCAGGGGAGCTTTTTGGCCACCACGTCAAAACCGTGCCCCAAGCTGGTTGGGCGAGCACCAGCAACGGCAAGCTGCTTGCGCTCATTGCCGCATCGGGCAAATTCGACGTTTTCCTCACGGTGGATAAAAACCTGCCACAGCAGAACAAAACCAAGACGCTTCCGTTCGCCATCGTCGTCCTTCGCGCCAAGTCGAATCGTCTGCCGCATATTCTTCCGTTTGCGTCGGAAA
>JAYVQB010000357.1:0-1547 GCA_043757085.1 Verrucomicrobiota bacterium | reverse complement strand
GGACATCCGTGAGGCGGTATCTTATGCCGCCTGGCGTGTTGAGGAGCTTGAAGCGCCATTGGCTTTGGCGTGAGACTGCTCATTGACATGAATCTGTCGCCTTATTGCAGACGACATCGTGTCTGGCGCATAACAAACTCGCTCAGTGGTTTATCGCGGAGCGATATCAGCCTGTAGCGAGGGGTTGAGCGCAGCGACACCCCTCGTATCATACGCGTCAATGAAAAGCATCGCGGAGCGATGCCAGCCCATCCCACGTCATGCCGAACACCTACACCTGCCTCCATTACCACATCGTGTTTTCCACGAAGAATCGCTAGATCGCGAAGAGTTGGCGGGGCCGTCTTTTCGAATATCTAGGCGGCACCATTCGTGGGCTGGGCGGTCATTCGCACGAGATCGGTGGCGTGTCCGATCATGTGCATCTCGCCGCTTCGTTGAAGCCAACGCACATGTTATCAAAGGTGCTTCAGGAGTTGAAGAAGAACTCATCGGCGTGGGTTCATCAGGAAATGCAGATTCCCGGGTTTGCGTGGCAAGACGGCTACGCGGCATTTACGGTGAGCGCGTCAACATTGCCGGACGTGGTGGCGTATGTGCGTGAGCAGGAGGAGCATCATCGCACGAGGACATTTCGTGAGGAATTGGAGATGATGTTGAAGAAATCAGGCGTGAGTTTTGACCCGAAATATTTGGATTGATCTGGGGGCTCGATATGACGAAGGCTGGCATCGCTCCGCGATGCAAAATTATATTCGACGCCCTCGAGGGGTGTCGCTTTGCTTAACCCCTCGCTACAGGCTGAAATGGCTCCGCCATGCTAGAGACAAGCACCGATTATCTCGTGAAGTTGGTATTATTGGATCAAGTGCCTGCGTCATCCGCAGTTGCCTCAAGTGCCGTAACCGTTTAATCTCAAGCTCATGTTGCAAACTCTCATCGGCCCTGTTTCATGGGAACGCATGGAACACGGCATCGAAAAAGTGCGCTCGCGTCTTCTGCGTGCTGCTTCTGCCTTGCGCGCGGCTGGCATGCCGTATGCGGTGGTCGGCGACAATGCGGTCGCTGCCTGGGTTTCGCGCGTGGATGAGGCGGCGGTGCGCAACACGAGGGATGTAGATATTCTCTTGCGTCGCTGCGATCTTTTAGCTGCCCGCGCCGCGCTGGAGTCGGCGGGCTTTGTTCATCGTGAAGTCGCGATGCTCGGCAGTGGCGGCACGATGAATATTTTTCTGGACGGTGCTGACGCAAAGGTGCGCGATGCCGTGCATCTGCTTTGGGCGAGCGAGAAAGTTCGAGTGGAACATCCTGTTCCCGCTCCCGATGTGGATCAAGCCGAGGACACCGCAGAGTTTCGCCTCATCAGCCTGCCTGCGCTTGTCACCATGATGAAGCTCACATCCTTCCGCGACAAAGACCGGATGCATTTGCGCGATTTGCTGGATGTCGCCTTGATCGACGAATCGTGGCTGGAAAAGTTGTCGCCAGAGTTGGCGGGAAGGTTAAGACAGATTTTGGAAAATCCTGAATAACTCTATTTTGTCAGG
>JAYVQB010000356.1:0-1551 GCA_043757085.1 Verrucomicrobiota bacterium | reverse complement strand
TGAGAACTTCGCCGCAAAGATCTTTGGATACGCAATCGGGCTTGAGGAGGATAAGGGTAGTTTGCTCGGACATGGGGCGCGGTTGATACTTCATGCGCCCCCCAGAGTCAAGCGCAGAGCCATGTCTCTCACGGATATGCCAACGCGGAATCCACCAGTTGCAGCAACTTCATGGTGCCGTGGTCGTGCTCCGGCGAGATGAGTAGCCAGTCGTCGTCCACAGACTCATGCGCCACCGGCTTGACGTTGCCGTCGGCATCTAGTGCTGAAGTAATGTTCAGGCGTGGCGGGATGTAGCCGCTGGCAATGCAGAGGAACTGATACAGAAACGAACGCTTCGGCGTGTAGGGCTGGTTGTGCCAGAAATAAACATGCTCGCGCTCGGCGCCGTCCGCCATCTCGCGATCAAACATGGCCCGCTCCTCATCGGAAGCGAACACGACGTGATCCACCACGCCACCGCGCAGTTCATTGAGCACCTTGCTTTTTTCCACCCAGGCACTGACGAGTTTCCAGCGCTTGAACTCCGCGCCGCTTTCATCCGCAGGTCGGGCATCGCTCATGGCGGCCTTGATGAGTGCCGGGTAAAAATCGGGGCGTTTGATCTCCAAACCTTCCCAGCCAAAGCCGTCGAACATGTTCTGACCACCGACAATGTTACCATACC
The DNA here is from genome assembly GCA_043757085.1 of Verrucomicrobiota bacterium. GTDB lineage: Bacteria > Verrucomicrobiota > Verrucomicrobiia > Verrucomicrobiales > Verrucomicrobiaceae > VFKE01. The sequence continues at coordinate 884 of JAYVQB010000356.1, read as the reverse complement.
ACTGGCTCGGTATGCCTTGGGCGTTTTCCTTGAGGCCGTAAAACTTCAGCGCGCTCTTGACGTTTTCTGGCAGCGCAGCCAGTTCGGGGAAAAAGTCATACTTGATCGGCGGACTGATCATCAGCACCGGCTTGCGCTGGTTTCGGGCGACGATGATTTCATGCACCGTGCCGACCGAATAAATATTGGTAGGCACAAACGCGATCACGAAATCCGACAAATCCGTCATGCGCAGATCAATATGCACTGTCTCCCAGAAATCGCGCTCGAACTTCGCGCGCGTCTCGGCATTCACCCAGAAGTCGATTTCATATTGATCTTTGTTCGGCACCACACCTTCCTGCCCGTATTCACTGTGGCCGCGGATCATCGGTTTGTTCCAAGGATCGAGCACCCGAATGGAAAATGCCTTCAAGATGGGCGTGAGGATAGCGCGCCAGCCTAAGTATTTTTCAATAATTCGTGAGCCGACGAAATCCATCGGGCCAGAGAGATAGGAGCGGGTCTTTTCGAGGATGCTGTCCATGAGAAGTGAGATGATGACTGACAGAGGCCGAGAGGTCAAACACTCAACTCCCTCGGATTGCGCCGCCAGGAACTCGGCGTCACCCCGGTCTGCTGGCGGAACCAGCGCGCGAAGTAGTTCGGATCAGTGATGCCCAGAGCTGCGCCAGTCTCCCTAACCGACTTCTTGTCTGCAAGCATCGCCACCGCCCGCTTCAGCCGCACCCTGGCGCGCAATTGCCCGAGTGATAGTCCGCACTCCGCGCGCAGCAGACGGTTGAGGTGATCGTGCTGGTGGCCGACGGTCTCCGCGATTTTTTGCAAACTCTCATCGGCTCCAAACTTGGATTCCAGAATGCGCTCCACGCGTTTGCTAATGG
>JAYVQB010000355.1:0-5940 GCA_043757085.1 Verrucomicrobiota bacterium | reverse complement strand
CGCGGTCGCGCAGCATCTGGCTGAGATCGCCGTGCAGGCGGTCGGCACTGTAGCCGCGCGCAATCAGCGCATCAGTCACATCGTCCACCGCGCGCTTGGTATTGCCGAAGATGATGGCCAGACGCGGGTTCTCCATGTCGAGGATGCGGCAGAGTGCCTCGATCTTCGAGCGGCCCTGCACTTCATAATAAGACTGCGCCACGGTAGGCACCGTCATCGCCTTGTGCTCCACAGTAATGATCGCCGGATCCTTGGTGTAGCTTTCCACGAGTCGGCGGATCGGGCCGTCAATCGTTGCAGAGAAAAATAGCGTCTGGCGCGTGGCTGGCACCGCTTCCATGAGCTTGTCAATGTCCTCGCGGAAGCCCATGTCGAGCATCTCATCCGCTTCATCGAACACGAGCATCTTCAGCGCATCAAGGCGAAGGATGCCGCGCTCCACGAAATCCAAAATACGCCCCGGCGTGCCGACGACGATCTGGGCACCGTCCTTCAAGCCGCGAATCTGCCGGTCAAAGGTCGCGCCACCGTAGATCGGCACCGCCTTGATGCCGCGCTTGTGCGCTGTGAGCTTGTGAACTTCCTCGCAAACCTGCATCGCCAGCTCGCGCGTAGGACACATGATGAGCACGCGCACGCCACGATCGGTCGGATCGACAAGTTGCACGGCGGGAATGGCAAAGGCCATCGTCTTGCCAGAGCCGGTCTGCGACTGACCAACAACATCTCGACCTTCAAGTGCGGGCGGAATGGACTGGGCTTGAATCGGTGCAGGCTGGTCGAAACCAAGTGCCTCCACAGCCTTCAAAATTTCTGGTGACAGTCCGAGTTCGGAGAACGGTTTCTTTTCCATGCGTAAATCCCCGGTTTGAAAAAAGGGCTATCAAAGTTCCACAGATGGAGGATTTCGCAACTTAAAGCTCAAAGGGTGCGGTTGCGGAGCGTTTTACCAAGTTGCGACCCTGCGCATGGAAGATGGGACTTCTGTCCCGTCAGAGGTCGGCGGGTCTCGAGACCCGCCGGACGCTGTCGAAGCTGGAAGCTCTCAACTTCCAGCGCCGGGCTTGCCCGATTGCAGCCTTTTGAGTTGCTCTTTCAGAAAGTCCCCGCATTTCACTTCCTTGCCGTCCTTGAATCGGATGAGATACGGCTTGCCTGAAGTCGAGGACATCGAATGCGCTCTGCAATCGGCAGTTGCTTGAACTCTTCTAGGATCGTCAGCATAACGGAAGATGATACATTCGGGCACTTTCGCGAGTCTCCGCAACGCTATTGCTATGCGTGCCGTCTTGCAATTCCCCAGTCTGCTCCTACTTTCCCGCCGTATCACATTCATCAAAATTCATTCCCCTACCACCATGGACAAGCCCAAAATCACCGCCTATCTCAAAACCTACTGCGGCTGGAGCGAAGGCGTGCGCGCCATCATGCGCAAGTATGATCTGCCTTTTGAAGATAAAGACATCATCAAGAATCCTGCGTTCCGCTGGGAGATGGAACAGAAAAGCGGCCAGCCGCTCAGCCCTTCAGTTGAAGTGAACGGCGTCATGCTCCCGGATATCAGCGGCGAGGAAGTGGAACGCTATCTGGTCGCCAACAATCTGCTCGCTCCGAGTGATGCCGCCCCAGACGCGCCGATTGATTCCGCGTGCTCGAACGAGCAGCATGAAGCGATGGCCCGTGGGCAGACGGCCAGCATCAAGTTCGTGGCATGACGGTGGCACAGGCTTCCAGCCTGTGTGTCGCCATGCCTTTGGTTTAAATTTGCCGAGAAAAACACTGGTTAAATCTGAACCTTAAAACTTGCATATTGATGCATGTAGTTAAATGTGTGTTTATGCAAAAAAAACGTTTGCTTGCGACAATCGTATTATTGATCAGTCTTGTCTCGTTCACAGGATGCAAGAAAAAACACGAGCAAAGCGAAAATGAACTAAAAGCAAAGGCAACCGAAGCCAAGATTCGGCTAGAAAATCTTCTGTCTGATTACACTTTGGCACAGGAAGAACTTCAAAGAGCAAAGAAAGATTATGAAAAAGCACACAACTTACTTCAAGCTCAGATTCATCGGAATACAAATACGCACCCATCTGATGATTCGAACCAAATTACACCTGAGGAAGCCTCTGGCCTACTTAGTGCAGGAATGAGCATCCTGTCTGAACAGCAAGCTTCCTTGACGAAGAGTGTCGCAGCATGGAAGAAGCAGGCCGAAGATTACCGTATTAAATATTACAACGTGTCTAAACAATAAAAATTGCACAAATATGTCGGATACTTACGGCAGACTGATTTTAGCAGTTGGGGGACTAATTGTCGTTCTCATTATGGGGTTGGTTTACGTTGCCAACATGCATGAGATAGAATTTGAGAGTTGCCAAAAACAAGCATATAGCGTGACAGCTAAATGTGATGGTGTCGAAGGGGAAATCGTAAGAACCACTTCACAAACAGATCAAATTAAATGGGAAAAGGACAAAGTTTTAAAGGTTTTCCCTCTCATTCTTGCACGCGATGAAGCACAGAAAAAGATTGCGAGTCTCAAGGCAGAGAGAATTGCCGCTTTGCAAGAATTATCTGAAATGGTAAAAACGGTAGCAGTTCGTGATACATCAAAGACGATTCCAATTTTAACCTTGAAAAACGGGAAGACTTTTCAGAACGTAAAATTGATAGGGGTGAACGATACAGGAATTGCCATCGTTCATAATGAGGGAGCCTCACGATTAGTAGAATCTGATCTGCCAGAGAATTTGAAGGAGCGCTTCAGATTGGACGTATATACGGAGCTCGCATCACTTCTAAGTGAGTTAAAGCCTTCTGTGATCGTGAAAACAGAGCTAACAGAAACAAAGCCAACTGTTGACAACAATGTTGCGAGTGGGTCTCCCCGTGATGGCCACTCAACCGATGCCCCCCTTCGACCGTCCTCCCCATATCGCAAGTCTGGAACGTCTGCTGATGAACAGAACTCGCCTGCTTTGGTCGCACAAGCCAACTATTTGCGTGATCAGATTAATCAATTGCAAGTTGAACAGAAGCACTATTTGACTGAAGCTCATTCACTTCGCCAAGAATCAAGCACTTCAATCACTTCAAGTGGGCAAAAAAAAATTCACTCACGGCCCGCCGAAGCAGTTCGATTGGAAATGCAAGCAAGTGAAATTAGTAAAAAAATATCAACTCTCGAAGTGCAACTAAGACAGGTTGAAGCTCAATTTAGATAAGAGTTACTTAGAGGCAGCTTATGCTTAATAGACTGCGTATCGCTGTAAGTAAAAACCCCGCCCTTGACTCACCGACATGGACTGCATACTGTCCAGCTATGACTGTCATTTCTTACACTGCCGCCAGAGAGATTTGCAAGCCGGAGCCTCTGAAGCATCAATTAGCCGGTTGGTGGTCGTGACGTATCGACACCGAACATTGAATGATCTACTGGGTAACTGAGCACGCCATTAAAATTGCTATTTTGCGGTATAAGAACGCCTCTGCGGTTAAGGCTCTATGTTTTGCGCTCACGACTTCGCCCTTTCTCAAGCTTCAAAGTCAGAGCCTCCTTACGTCGGCTGCTACTTCATCACCCGCTCCACGCGGGCGGTGATGCTGGTGAAGATATGCCAAGGTATGGTGCCAGCCAGCGTGGCAAGTTTGTTCACGGTTATCTCTGAGTCACCTTGCGCACCAAGCAACACGGCCTCGTCGCCGAGCACGGGCTTGGTCGCTAGATCGGTGACGTCCACCATGATTTGATCCATGGTAACTCTTCCTAATAACGAACAGCGCTGACCTTGAATGAGAACACTGGCACCCTTGCCGGAAACTTGGCGGGGATAACCATCGGCATAACCGCAGGCCAGCGTGGCCACTAAGGATGGCCGGGTCAACTTAACGGCGCGACCATAACTGATGCCGTGTCCGACGGGCAGTTCACGAACTTGCAGCACGCGCGTTTTCCAAGTGAGAACTGGCTTGAGCAGTGATTGCGTTTCTGGCAGCGGCGAGACTCCATAGATGGCCAGTCCAGGCCGGGCGAGATTGCAAAAATCATGCGGCGAATCATAGCCGAGCAAGCCGGCGCTATTCACGACATGAATCCAGCGCGGGCGCAAGCCGGCCGCGTGCGCCGTATCCACACACTTGCGGAATCGCTGGATTTGTTTCTCGGTGAACTCGGGATCCTCATCCGCCGAGGGAAGATGGGAGGCGATTCCTTCCCATTGGATTTGCGCAAAACTCAGCAGGCTGCGCACGGTGGCTTCGGTCCATTCGGCTTCAGGAAATCCCATGCGCCCCATGCCGGTGTCGATGACCACATGAGCATGGGCACTGACGCCCGTGGTCTTGGCAAGTTCATTCCATGCGGCAGCTTCCTCCACGGAACTGATGCTAATTTGCAAGCGGTCGCGTAGCGCGGCTTCCCGTTCCTCGGGCAGACAAGTGCCGAGCAGGAGGATTGGGGTGTGGGATTTGGTCGCTTCGATTTCCTCCGCTTCATGGAGGTTGGCCACACCGAGCAACGCGGCTTTTCCATCCAGCGCCCGCGCGATGGTGGCCGCGCCATGACCGTAAGCGTTGGCTTTCACGACCGCCAGCAACTCACAGCCAGCGCGTTCCCTGACGACGGTAATGTTCTCAAACAGGGCGTCGAGATCAATCTCGACCCAACAGCGGTGACACAAATGGGAGGTGGTGACTGGCATGATCTCAATCAAGCAGGTGATGCACTTTCGCAGCGACGGCGTTCCATGTGATGTCGTCCATGACAGGAACTGTGCTGTCTTGCAAGCCCGAACCCTCCGCTGGCAGCTTCACCCAGGAACGGCAGCCGCCGTAGCTGCGTTCATAGGGAAAATTCCATATCTGCGGCAGCGCAGCCACGCGCACGATGGCGATGTGCAGACAGCTTTCTTCATTCCAGGCGAAGCGCTCGCGCACGACTTCGTCTTTCCAAACATGAAAGGGTGCCAGCGCAGCAACCTTGTCCCAGTCCGTGATGCGCCAGACTGCGTGAAGCTTCGCAAAATAACGGATGTTCACCTGTTCGCGCTCTTCATCGCGCGGCACAGCGACCTCTGCAGCGTCGGGCGGAGTCCAGCGGAGTTGTTCACTTTGATTGTGAAATCCCGTGGGGAAAAGCCAGAACTCGGGATGTTGGAATTGGAACCCGCCCCGGCCTTCATGTATGCCGCCCTTGCGCAGAATAATCGTCTGCACGCCTCGGCCCAAGGCTTCGCAAATGAAAGCCCATTCTTTGAAACCGGTGGCTGGCGATGTTTCTGTCATGTGGCCAGTCTTATGCCACTACCTGACGCCCAGTTCAATTTCCATTTGCCGCAGAACCGGTTTCGCGTTATTCTCTCGGCCCCGTAACAAAACGGTGGTCGTAGCTCAACGGTAGAGCTCCAGATTGTGGTTCTGGATGTTGCGGGTTCGAGTCCCGTCGATCACCCCACCTTTCTTCCCGGCAACGCACGCAGTTTGATCATTTATGGAGCCGTTGGAATCTCGAATTCAGTATGTTTTCCGCCAGCCAGCTTTGCTGGAAGAGGCTCTCAGCCATCCGAGCCTCCGATATGAAAAGCGAAAGAATTTACCCGACAACCAGCGTCTGGAGTTTCTCGGTGATTCTGTTTTGCAATTGGTGCTGTCGGCTGCCCTTTATCAACGGCTGCCCAAAGCGGACGAGGGTTTGTTAACCAAGTTGCGAACCCGGATTGTCTCGGAAAGGCCCTTGGCCCGACTCGCCCGGCAGTTGCAACTGGTCGATTATATCAAGATGGGGCGGGGTGAGGCGGCCAACAAGGGAAGGGAACGGGAATCCATCCAGGCGGACGCGTTGGAGGCGCTGATTGGCGCCATCTATATCGATGGTGGACTGGAGGCAGCGCGAGCCTTCGTGATGCGGGTAGCCGATGAGGAATTGCAAATGGTTCTGGC
>JAYVQB010000354.1:0-5947 GCA_043757085.1 Verrucomicrobiota bacterium | reverse complement strand
CTGCCGATCATCATTCATCTGATCCATCTGCATCGTCGGCGCACGGTAAAATGGGCGGCGATGATGTTCTTGTTGATGGCGCAGAAGATGAACAAAGGTTTCTCGCGCTTGCGGCAGATTTTGATTCTCACCATGCGCGTGCTTGCAGTGATGGCGTTAATATTTCTCGTGAGCCGTCCGCTCGCGGGTGGTTGGCTCGGCTTGACCGGAGGCGCGCCGGACACGGTTATTGTTTTGCTCGACCGCTCCGCAAGCATGGAGCAGATCAATCCGCTCACTGGCATGAGCAAGCGCCGCACGGGTCTGGAAAAACTCGCCGCTGGCATCAAGCAAACTTATGGCAGTCGCTCGCGCCTGGTGCTGCTCGATAGCGCAACGCAACAGACCTTACCACTGGAACGCGCGGATGCCTTGATCGACCTTCCCCAAAGCGACGCCACAGACACGGGATCGGATATTCCCGGGATGCTTCAAGGCGCGCTCGATTACATCACGGCCAACAAAACGGGTCGCACCGATTTGTGGTTGTTGAGCGATCTCAAACAGAGCGACTGGGATGCCAATGGCGGACGCTGGGAAGCGTTGCGTGGTGCCTACGCCAGCCTGCGCGGAGTGCGGTTTAATCTGCTGAACTATTCGCAGCCTGCGAAAGAAAATATTTCCATCTCGGTGGAGAACATCACGCGCAGAGAGTCCAGCGAGCGCGCGGAACTCATGATGGATGTGCGCATCACGCGGAACGAGACGGCGCCGCAGCCGCTTGAGCTTTCACTGCGTTATATCATCAATGGAGCGAGCAGCACGGAGAAAGTGACTTTGCGCGACAACCAGCTTTTGCTGCAAGCACACTCCATTCCGCTGGACAAATCCATGAAGCGCGGCTGGGGTCGCGTGGAGCTGGCGGCGGATTCGTATGGCCCGGACAACGTGTTTCATTTTGTCTTCGACGAGCTATCCGCGCTGCGTTCCGTCATTGTTTCAGAAGATGCGGCGGAAGCGGAACCGCTGCGTGCGGTTTTGGAATCGCCCGTGGATTCAGCACGGCGCTATGCGTCAACGGTTCTGCCGTTATCGCGCGCTGCGGAAATTCCATGGGATGAAACAGCCTTGTTGATCTGGCATGCGCCATTGCCCGCGGCTGATTCGATTACTGCGCGGCAATTGGAAAACCAGGTGGCTGCAGGACGCTCGGTGCTGTTTCTCCCCACGGACAATCCCGGTGACACCGCGTTGTTTGGTTTTCATTGGGGCGCATGGAAGACCGGTGCGGATTCCAAGCCCGAACTAGTGACATGGTGGCGCAGTGACGCCGGTCTGCTGGCGAACACTCGCGCCGGCAAGGCTCTGCCGGTGGGTGAGTTGGAAGTTACGCGCCGTTGTGAAATCATCGGCGAAGGTGTGCCGCTCGCGCGCGTGGGGGCGGGTGAGTCCTTGCTGGTGCGCGCTTCAGGCGCACGGAGCGGCGGCATTTATTTTCTTGGCACCTTGCCAGGCCCCGGTTCATCGAGCTTGGCGCGAGATGGTGTGGTGCTTTTTGCCATGATGCATCGGGCACTTAGCGAAGGTGGGCAGGGACTGGGCCGAACCCAGCAGCGCACCGCATCCAAAGTCGCGCTGGGTTCCGGCGATATTTCCCAATGGCAGCGTGTGGGTGTGAAAAATGAAATGGAAGCGACATCGCTGCTGCCACTGCGCGCGGGCATCGTCGAGTCGGGTGACAAACTGGTGGCGCTGAACCGCCCGCTCTCGGAGGACGCGCCCGCAGTGATCAGCAATGTGACAGTCGATCAATTGTTCGCGGGTCTCGATTACCGCCGAATCGAGGACACGCTGGAAACATCGAAAGGGCTGACCAGTGAAGTGTGGCGCACCTTCCTGATGCTGATGGCGATTGCGTTGCTTCTCGAATCTCTGCTCTGTCTTCCGCAACAACGCCTGGCGTCAGTGGCGCAGACTGCGGGCAGCAAGCCTGTAGATATTTTTCCACCTTCCTCGCCGACTACTGCATGAAACCGCACAGCCAGTCACTGGTTTTTGTTGACTCGACTTTCAGCCTCGTGCTGGGGATTGTGTTTGTGCTGGTCATCGCGGTTCTGGCGTGGATCGCGTGGAGTCGCAGCGGCTTTCGCCGGAACATCGGGTTGCTGGAGTTTCTTCGGGTCGTCATTGCCATCGGTATCGCGATCACTTTGAATCAGCCGGAGTGGCGCGAGATTTTTCTTCCTGATACAAAGCCGACACTCGCGGTGCTGGTGGATGTCTCGCACAGCATGGACACGCGCGATGTGCTCGATGAGAAACAGCCCAAGGCGCAACCGCAGTCGCGCGCGGAGGTCACCAAGCCGCTCATTGATCCCGCGACATGGGAGAAGTTGAAGAAGCGAATGGATGTGGTCATTGAACCCTTTTCTTCGTCAGAAAAACCAGCGGAGATGGGCACCGATCTCAATGGCGCGCTTTCCTCGTTGATGGAAAAACATCCCCGACTGAACGGCGTGGTCCTGCTGAGTGATGGCGACTGGAATCTGGGCGGCACGCCCGCGCAGGCGGCGACCCGGTTGCGCATGAGGGACGTGCCGGTTTTTGCCGTGCCGCTGGGTGCGGAGACGCGGCTGCCGGATGTGGAGCTGACCAGTTTTGAAGCACCCGCGTTCGGGGTTGCGGGCAAGCCCTTGCGCATTCCGTTCACCATTGAAAGCTCGCTCCCGCGCGATGAACCTGTTACGTTGGAAATGAAGATGTCCACGGGTGAAGTGGTGACCAAGGATGTGACGATCCCGGCTATGGGGCGCTTGCAGGATACCATTGTCTGGAAGCCCGAGACCGTAGGCGATGTGAAGCTCAAGCTCACGGTGCCGAAGACCGGTGCGGAAATTTATCCCGACAACAACTCCCTCGAAGCCGCGCTCAACATTCGCAAGGAACAGCTTCGCGTGCTGGTCATCGAGTCCTATCCGCGCTGGGAGTATCGCTATCTGCGCAACGCACTGGAGCGCGATCCGGGCGTGAGCGTGAACTGCCTGTTGTTTCATCCGGGACTCGGAAAGGTCGGCGACGGTCGGGGGTATCTCCCCGCGTTTCCAAAGGACGACGAGCTGGCAAAGTTCGATGTCGTGTTTGTCGGTGATGTTGGAGTCGAGAAAGAACAATTGACCGTTGAGCAGTGCAACGCTTTGCAAAAGCTGGTGCGTGACCAGGCGAGTGGGCTGGTCTTCATGCCAGGTTTTCATGGGCATCAGGCTTCTCTGCAGACGACTTCACTGAGCGAACTTATGCCCGTGATAATGGATGAAGCTCAACCGCGCGGTTGGGGTTCTTCCACACCGGGCAAGTTTGTTCTGACCGAGGCTGGCACGCATAGTCTTCTGACAAAACTCGAGGACACCGATGAAGCCAGCGCGCGAATCTGGTCATTGCTACCGGGTTTCCAATGGTATGCGTCTGCACTGCGCGCCAAGGCTGGCACCGAAGTGCTGGCGACCCACGGCACCGAATCCTCACGCTTTGGCCGTGTGCCATTGATCGTGACCAAAACTTACGGCGCAGGAAAAATTTTATTCATGGGCACCGATGGCGCGTGGCGCTGGCGCAAAGGCGTGGAGGACAAATATCATTACCGCTTCTGGGGCCAGGTTGTGCGCTGGATGGCGTATCAGCGCAACATGGCCAAAGGCGACAAGATGCGCCTTTTTTATTCGCCCGACCGTCCGCGCACAAATGATGTGCTTACGTTGAATGCCAACGTCATGAGTTCCACTGGCGAGCCATTGCGGGAAGCTGCGGTCGTTGCCCAGATCGCTGCTCCATCGGGTAAGACGACGAGCGTTCGACTTATTCCCGCTGGCGAGGAAGCCTGGGGACTTTTCACCGGCACCTTCACCCCGTCAGAGCCGGGCGATCATCAGGTTCATCTCACTTGCGCGGAAAGCGGGTCCACGCTGGAGACGATCATTTCTGTGCAAGGCGCCACCCGGGAAAAAATCGGCCAGCCTGCGCGGCACGATGTCTTGCGTGAAATCGCCCAGCTCACGCGCGGGAAAATGCTCACCACCACCGACCCCGCATCCGTCATCGAGGCTGTCACCGCGCTGCCCGATCCGCAACCCATCGAGCATCGCAATCCGCTCTGGGCGCATCCACTGTGGGCCGGCATTCTGATTTTGCTGATGACCATCTTCTGGGTGGGACGGAAGATGGCGGGTGTATTTTAAGGGCTATTGAGAAAGCCCGTGCCGATCACCACCAGCCGGGAGTAACTGTATCTGTTGGAGTTCAAGCTTTAGCTTGTTCACGCCACGCAGTTCGAGCGTGAAATTCTCGCCATGGATTTGAGACGGTGACAAGCTAAAGCTTGAATTCACTTCGCGGCTTCGCACCAACGAATACGACGGGTCGCTCACTTGAGTTTTCGAAACTGCGTAACTACGCAGGAAGTTAGTCAGGAGGTTAAATCACTGCACCAAATCCGCCACATCAGGATGCGCCGCAGCGAGGCCGGCATCCATGGTCGCGAGCTTACCGGCCCGTTTCCGCGCCAGCTCTGCCAGCCAGGCATCCGTAACTTGGCGGTGTCCGCTCAACTTTTGATGTGGCACATCTTCGTAGCTGAAACCTACGTCCCAGAATTGATGCCCCTGCATCTTTCGTAGCCGCGAAAGAGTGTTCCAAGCAGCAACAGCAGAACGGTCCGCTGCTTTCATCAAGTGCAGGCGCAGCAGCGTCCCCTCCGTCACTGCACAGGTCGCGAAGTCACGATCTTCGGCGTAAAACCAATTCAGACACCGGGCATGATGTTCGTGCGATTGGATCACGAGCGCTATCAGCACATTGCCGTGAGGAGCCAGACCATAAGCGAAGGAATTCACCGTTCACACTTCATCTTGCAGCCGCGCTACGTCATCGCCAGTGATTGACATTGCTTCCCTGACCAGCGGAAAGCGGATGCCCGCCTCTCGCCTGCTGGCGTTATTTTCCGGGTTCACCAGTGCCAACGCATCACGCACCAGTCGCTCCAGCCGACTTGCAGTGGTGGAGTCCAGTTTTTGCAAGGTTTGGTCGATCTCAATGGCGAGCGCACTCATGGGCAAATGTTAATCGGACAAATCACAGAAAGCAAGCCACCGCCAACCCCGTGCACCCTATGACGGGAACAGCGTCGCCGAAGTCGCGCCCGTTCGGCGCGAGGGAGAACAAGATTGTCGAGGAGGTTTATTGAAAGGAGCGATGACATTCGTGTCGTCGCCTCATTCTCACCAGATCAAGGGAATGTCGTAAGCGGGAAACTCGCCATCGGGTGACACGATGCTGCAATCGGACAATACCGCCTGCGCAAGGATCACACGGTCAAATGGATCCTTGTGATGCAGTGGCAGTTCCGATCCGCGCAGTAGAACTTCGGCACTGAGCGGCATCTCGATCAATCCCCAGCGCGTGGTTTGATCGCTCCACCATTTTCGTGGCAGGTCGGGCAGGTGGAGTTTGCCTGCGGCGTGTTTCAGGGTGACTTCCCACAGCGACGCATGGCTCACATGAAGCACGGCGGCAGGATCATTGATGGCTTCCGACGCTTTGTAGCTGAGCTGCGCCGGCTCGCTTGCCAGCCAGATGAGCGTGCAGGTATCTAGCAGCAGGTTCACAGCAGGCCGAGTTCCTTCATGCCTGCTTCACTCATCGCCACGAAGGAGTCCGCCGACCAGCGCACTGGCGCAGAGGTCGTCTGCCCCACCTTCGGGCGCACAGTTGCTTGTGTATGGGACACTGGCACGATCTTGGCAACGGCTTTTACTCCAGAGCGCAACAAGACCTCTTCACCCTGCTCCACACAACGCAGCAGTTGTGCGAAGTGAGTCGCAGCGTAGTCGAGCGTGGCTTCCATGACGGGAAAGAGTCGCCGCCAATCACGGACGCGTCAAGTGCCGCCTGTCCTACGAATGGGACGGTGTCGCCG